>CAMORE010000094.1 GCA_946623365.1 uncultured Acinetobacter sp. | reverse complement strand
GATTTTCTTTTGGTAACAAAATAAACAACAGTGATTTTATAAATGCGTGAACAATCAATAATACTAAGCATGCTTTAACAGAAATTAACCCTATTGCTGAAAACATAAGCCCGATATTTGCCGAGGTTGAATATGCAAGAACTTTTTTAGGATGGCATTCTATAGAAGCAAGTATTGAACAAATAAAAGCGGTTAATAATCCGATAAGCAAAACAGCTTTTAATAACAATGGCGCCAGTGTAAAGAACGGAAGCATTCTTATCAATAAATATACTCCTGCAATGACCATCGTAGCAGAGTGTAAAAGAGCGCTAACCGGTGTTTTGGCTTCCATTGCATCCTGAAGCCAAGTGTAAAACGGGAATTGTGCGGATTTTACAGATGCAGCAATTATAAATAGTCCACATACGGCATAAAAAATATTTACCGGAGCGTATGCCAAAAGTAACGTAGATATTATATTAAAGTCTTCAAAATATAAAGTTGTAAAGCTTAAGTTGCCGGAAAAAGTATACATATAGTATGCAATAATTAAAATCCCAGTAATTAATGCCGTATCTCCAAATCTGTTCATTAAAAAAACTCTTTTGGATGCGGATGATTTTTCATTATTTTTGTAGTCAAATCCTATAAGCAAATATGATACAATGCTTACAAGCTCCCAGAATACGTAAAATTGGAATAGATTAGGACTAAATAGCACCCCCCCCATCGAAAAATTAAATAAATTTAATAAAGCAAAAAATCTGTAATTTTTCTTTTCTTCTTTCATATATGAAATAGAAAACATTTGAACTGCAAAACTTATTATAAAAAGTAAAAGCGCAATTATTAAAGAAATTTTATCTATTTGTAATCCAAAAAATATTTTAAAATCATTAATTCTTATAAACGGATGAATCCATTCAAGAGGTTCATTCATTTTTATCAAAGCTGAGCCGCACACTCCTGCTCCAAGAAAAGACGAAAAAAGTGTTAAAAAATAAATTACATTTTTATTAACATATACAGAGAAAAATCTGCCGCACATAATTATCAAAAATATCCATAAAGGAAGTAGTAAAATTAATGATATGCTGTCTAAAATTATATTTGTCACTTTTAATTTTCCTTAAAAATTTCTCTCTTTTTTGTTTGCTTTTTGATATTGCCCTTTAGAGCTTTTATAATTATAATTCACTATATTTTTCTATATTATCACTTTTTTTCTTCTGAAACATAATATAAAAAATATAAAGAGCAACTGCTAACTCTACTGCTCCTATTCCTACATAAAACAGTGCCATTATAAAACCGTCAAATTTATAATTATCACAATATGAAGCAAAAGTTATAAAATTAATATTTATACCGGTCAGCATAAATTCTATTGAAATTAGAACCTTAATTACATTCTTAGAAATAATTGAACCCAGCAAGCCGATAAAAAATAATATTAATCCGACAAAAAGGTAATGATACATTGTAATTGAAGTAAAAATGTTAAATTCTGACATAATTACCCCCTTCCTTTCTTATCAAATAAAGTAAAACCTGCAATTATGATAGTTAAAAGCAGTGAAAGAAGCTCAAAACTCCAAACGTAATCTATAAAAATACCTCTTGCAAATTCAGATATTACGTCATAAGAATTGAATTGTTGTATCTCCATAAAATGAAACGACAATGGTAATTTTAGATTAGATATGTAAACTACGTCTGCAAATAAAAATATAAATGCCGCTGCAAAAATCATTATCAAAAGAGGCATAAAAGAGCTTTTACTTTTTTCTCTTCTTGTTGTAAACATTATTGATACTCCGATAATAACCGGAACAGCCAATCCGTAGATTGCAGCTTGAATTATTGCATTATATTCGCTTCCCAGTATATAGAAAAATATTGATGCCGTAAAAAATACCATAATTGCTGCAAGAAGTGAGTAAATTACATTTTTAACCCAAATTGACAGAATTGCAAAAAATATAATTAGGAAAAATGCTATATAAAATACGATAGGATTATTAATCATTTACCCTCCTCTTGTATTCTAATATTAGTTCTCTTTTATCAACGGTTCCTAGTTCAAATTCATTTGTAAGTTTTATAGCACTTTTAGGACAATAAAACTTACAATTCCCGCAAAAAATACATTTTTTCAAATCAAAATTATAAGAATCAACTTCTCCTTTATCATTTTTTATGTATTCAATAGCTCCTGAAGGACATACTTTTTTGCAAACTCCGCAGCCTATACATCCGTTTTCTCCCAGATTTACTTCAGGCTTTCCTCTGAATGCATCCGATTGGAACCGTTTTTTTTCGGGATATTCTAAAGTTACGGGGCGCATAAATAAATGCTTAAAAACTGTAATTAAACCTGCTATGAGAGCCCGCATATCGTACCTCCCGTTGTAAATTTATAAATAACCGTAAATAACAAATTAAAAATAGAAATCGGAAGTAAAACCGTCCAAGAAAATTTAAGTAAATCAAAAGATGCTAATCTTGGAAGTGTTGCTCTTATCCATATGATTACAAAAATTATTATAATTGATTTAAATAGAAGCCAAAAAGCTTGTTCTAAATATACCATAATATAAGCGAATGTTGATTCTCCCCAAAATATGTGACTCAGATAAACTCCAAAAGGTGAAAGGTATCCGCCGAAAAACATTATGGAAAGGAAAAGTGCATTGACAAATAAAAGAGCATATTCGCTTAAATAAAAGAGTGCAAAACGCATACCCGAGTATTCCGTATTATATCCGCAAATAAGTTCGCTTTCTGCCTCGGGAAGGTCAAACGGACAGCGATTAAGTTCTGCCAGAATACAAATAAACATAACTATAAATCCAATGAGGCAAGGAATGCCAAACCACCCTAATATACCATACTTTGAATATTGAGCTAACGTAATTCCGGTCATATTCATTGATGACGCAAGGGTTACAATTGATAAGACAACAAATGTTATCGGAACTTCATAACTTAAAACCTGCGCAATAGCTCTTGCAGCACCCATTAGTGAGTATTTATTATTGCTTGCCCATCCGCCTAGAAATATACTTAGTACCGGAAATGCCGCAAGAATAAGATATAAAATGACGTTTGTTGAAGTATTTACAAATGTGAATTCCGAGCTGTAAGGAATTATTCCTAAAACAGTCATAGCCGGAATGAATACCAATATAGGAGCAAGATTAAATAAAAATTTATCTGCTTTTTTAGGTGTAATATTTTCTTTTATCAGAAGCTTAAAAGCATCAGCCAAAGTCTGTAATACACCCCAGAAACCCACTCTATTAGGGCCTTTTCTTTGAGTAAACCATCCTAAAAGCTTTCTTTCTGCTAATACGATTACTAATACGGCAATTAAGAGGGCAATTGCTATAATACAAAACGGCAGAATAAAAAATGTAATATCTCCAAAAAGTTTCGGGATACCATATTTTGCAAGTAGTTCAATATATAAATGGTAGAGATAATTCATTATTTGTCTACCTCCGGTAAAATTATATCCAGAGAGCCTGCAATTGCAATTGCGTCATTCAAATATTCTCCGATAAGTAATTTTCTCAAAAGATTTACGGAATAATAAGAACCCGTCCTCCATTTTAGTCGGTATGGCTTATCTTCTCCGGCTGATTTTATGTAAATTGATGCCAGTCCTCTTGGGGCTTCAATTTCACTATAAAATTCTCCTTGAGGAAGCTTTAACGTAAGCGGGTTTATCAAAATTTGCTCAAATTTATTTTCTTTTGCCCTTAATCTGCTTAAACACTGTTCTATAATGCTTATGCTTTCCCGTATTTCTAAAATTCTTGCTTTATATCTGGTCCAAGAATCTTTTCCGTCAAGAACCACCGGAGCAAAATCGAAACCATCGTACAATGAATCTTTTGTTCTCAGATCATAATCTATTCCCGATGCTCTTAAATTTACTCCTGTAATTGAATAATTCAAAGCAGTATCCGGTTCTAATATCCCCTTGTTTTTTGTTCTGGTTATAAATATAGGATTATCTGTAATAATTTTTTCATAGTCAATAATTTTTTGAGGCAAAATTTTAACAATTTCTTCTATATCATCAAGGTAGTCAATATCTTTTCTGACTCCGCCAAAAACAAAATAATTGTACATCATTCTTTGACCGGTGAGTTTTTCAAAAAATCGAAGAATCATCTCACGTTCACGCATAGCGTAAAAAAACGGAGAAACCGCTCCTAAATCCATCAAAAAAGCACCAATCCATAAAAGGTGAGAGGCTATACGATTTAATTCAAGCAGCGTGACACGAATAGTCTTTACCCTGTTTGATAATTCAACATTCAAAGCTTTTTCTACGGTTCTGCACATAAGCTCGGAATAAAAACATCCTGCAAGGTAGTCGATTCTGTCAACTGTCGGCAAATATCGAATATATGTCATACCCTCAGCCATTTTTTCCATTCCTCTATGGAGATAACCTATGTCAGGTTCGCAAGAAATAATTTTTTCCCCATCAAGTTCTAAGATTAATCTTAAAACTCCATGAGTGGACGGATGTTGAGGCCCGAGATTTAATTTAAGCGTTGTATTCGTCGTCATTCCAAGCTAACCTCGTATCGTCTTGAATGTAGTCTTTTCTTAAAGGGTATCCTTCCCAATTTTCCGGCATGTATAAGCGTTTTAAGTCTTCATTTCCTAAAAAATGAATCCCAAACATGTCATATATTTCATTTTCGTCTGCTTTTGCCGATTCAAATAAATCTGTGATACTTTCTATCTCATTTTGAACTTTTACAGAAATAACAACAGTTTCTTCATTTTCTATTGAAAATAAATCGTACATCAGTTCGATTTCATCGCCTAAATCAACTGCTGTAATTGATTTTAGAATTTTAAATGAAAGTTTATCTTTTAAAAGTTCAATAACATTGTGAAGTTGTCCGCTAATGCAGACTTTATTCCCTTCAAATTCTTCTATATTGATAATATTTGCCAATTGTTCTATGTTCATGATTGAACCTCCTTTAGAATTTCACCTTCTTCAATTAGTTTTGTTTTATGAGAAGATAAAAATTCTTTTCTTTTTAATATTGATTCTGATGTTATAATTTTTTTCTGCAATTTTTGCAGAGCATCTATTAGCGCCTCGGGTTTTGGCGGACATTGCGGAAGATATATATCAACCGGAATAATTTTATCAATGCCTCTTATAACAGAATACGAGTTTTCACAAAACATCCCGCCTCCGCATGTGCAAGCTCCCATTGCTATAACATATTTGGGTTCTGCCATTTGTTCATAAAGCCTTAATAGTACCGGTGCCATTTTATGAGTAATTGTTCCTGCACATATTAGTAAATCCGCTTGTCTTGGCGAGCCTCTGAAAACCTCTGAGCCAAATCTTGCAATATCATTATCCGATGCGACGGTGTGCATCATCTCAATCCCGCAGCACGATGTTGCAAATGTAAGCGGCCATAGAGAGTTTGCTCTTGCATTATTTAATATCCAATCAATTGAACCGACAAAAATGCCCACTATATCCACCTCAACATCTTTTTATTTATTGCAATAATTAAACCGAATAAAAGAATTCCGACAAAAACAAATGCTTCAATAATAGCAAAAAGACCCAGAGCGTTAACAAAAACCGCAAACGGATACAGGAAGATTGTTTCGATGTCAAAAATTAGAAACATAACTGCATAGTTAAAATATTTAATATCAAATTTTATTCTGGCATTTTTTTGAGGCTTTATACCACATTCATATGTAGAATTTTTAATATCATTCTTTTGTTTATACTGGCAAATAAATCCTGCAGCAAGCATTGCAATTGCGAACAGAAAAGACAAAATTATGAAAATTGATAAACAGACAAGCTCTTTCAAAGCAGAAATCCTCTTAACAATATTCTACAAAAAAAAAATCTGATATAATAGATATTATTATAGAATGTTAAGAGAAATTATATGGGTCAAATGTTTAAAAATTTTTTATTAGGTTGTTTACTTTGTTTTATAGCTCTTCCGTCTTTTTCTGCAATACAAGGCGGAATAGATTATAAAATTCCTATTGATTACACTAAATTAAACACAGAGGAACTGGAATCAAAAGCAGAGCAATATTATTCAAGTGCGGTTAATTCAAAAAAAATTAATGAAGATATGACTTCAGCGCTTGTTTTATATAATATTCTTACCAAAAAAGAACCTCAAAATATTACTTATGCAGTAAAATTAGGAAAACTTTATGATGTAATTCACAAAGACAGATATGCAAAAGGGCAGTATTTTCATGCGACGGGTATAAATCAAACGCATCCGGAGCCTTATTATTATATAGGGTGTTATTATTACGATAGAGAATCCTATAGAAAAGCTTTAAAATTTTTCCAAAAAGCATATGATAACGGATATAACGAACATTATGAAACATTGTACTATATTGGTAATATTTACAAAAAACTTGGCGATACGCAAAACTCTCTTCACTATCTTCAAGCTGCTTCATCAATAAAATCAAGCAGCGAACTCGATAAACAAATTTATCAAGTTCAAAGTGATAATAATTCAAATAAAGAGTTTTATAGAAAATAAACTGAATATTCTTAGTTTAAACTGAAAAATATTGCAGTTGCGATTCCCATAAACAAGCAATAATATCCGAAAATTGCAAGTGAAAATTTACCTACAAATTTTAAAAAGTATTTTATACACAAATACCCTACAATACCTGAGACGATTGTTCCTGCAATTATTGCTAACCAATTATACGTAACAACTTCTGCCACATCTATTTTTACCAGAGGATAAACCATTGATGCGCCTAATATTATAGGAATGCTTAATAAAAATGAATACTTTGCCGCAATAGTTCTGTCATGTCCGTTTAAAAGTCCTGTAGCAATTGTTAAACCTGAACGTGAAAATCCGGGAAGTGCAGCAAGACCTTGAGCAATCGCTATTAACAAAGAACTCTTCAGCGTTATTTCTTTTTTATCTTTAATACGTTTCCCGAGCCACTCTGAAAATAAAAGCAAACCGCCTGTAAATACCAGTAGTCCTCCGACAATTGCGGGTTTATAAACTAAAAATTCAGCAACTTCATTTAAAGGATAGGCAATAAGAACTGTAACAAATGTACCGAGAATTATATAAATACCGGTTTTAAAATCTTTGGAAGAATAATCCCTGTTTTTTAGTCCGTAATACAGTGCTTGTATAATTTCCCAAATTTCTTTTCTGAAATATATCAAAACAGCAATTAAAGTTCCCAAATGGAGCATTATATCAAGAAATACCTCTTGATTGGATTCTTGAACAATTTCTATGCCTTTACAAACTTTATAAAAATTAGAAGTAAAAACAAGGTGTGCAGAACTTGAAATCGGTAAAAATTCACTCAAACCCTGTACAATTCCCATTAATATGCTTTGAATCAAATCCATTTACTTTTCCTCCCAGTAAGAGGCGCATGATGTAGAGGTTTCCCAAACAGAAATTTTACTTGTTTGCGGAATTCTTTCTTTCATTTTTGAATATATAAATTTTGCTATTATTTCGCTGCTCGGACTGATTCCTTTGAATTCCGGAAGCTCATTAATATCTTTATGGTCGAGATAATCCAATACCTCTTTAAGATTTTTCTTAATAACTTTATAATCAACTAAAATATTGCTTTTGTCTAAATTTGTACCTCTGACATAAGCTTCTACAAGCCAGTTATGACCATGCATATTTTCACAAGCCCCGTCATAATTCAATAAATGATGAGCCGCTGAAAAATACATTTCTCCTTTTAATTCAAACATAAATCCTCCTTTGAAAAATACTAGCATGAAATTCATATGACTACAACTGTAATATTACAGTCGGTTTGAGAA
>CAMORE010000093.1 GCA_946623365.1 uncultured Acinetobacter sp. | reverse complement strand
ACAACTGCAATAGATAAAAAGGTTTTAGAGGAAATGCTTCCTTATTTAAGTGAAGAATACGCAAATCCTTCAAGTATGTACGATTTTGCAAAAAAACCTGCATCAGCAATAAGAGAAGCAAGAGTAAAAGTTCGTGACTTTTTTGGTGCAAGAGATGAAAAGGAGATTTTCTTCACTTCCTGCGGTTCAGAATCTGCTAATATGGCAATCAAAGGAGTCTTGAACTGTAACAAAGAAAAACGCCATATAATTACTACAAAAGTCGAACATCCTTGTGTATTAAACACATACAAATGGTTTGAAAAACAAGGGTATGAAGTTGATTATATCGGAGTGAATTCGTACGGAGAATTAGAAGTTGAAGAACTCAAAGAAAAGCTAAGAAAAGATACGGCACTTGTATCTGTAATGTGGGCGAATAATGAAACCGGAGTAATTCATCCCGTTGACGAAATTGCAGAATATGTAAAATCTCATTCTCCTGAAACAAGGGTTTTTGTAGACGGAGTTCAAGCAGGAGGCAAGATTCCTATTAATGTTAAAGATACAAAAATTGATTTAGTAGGTATTTCAGGTCACAAATTTCACGCCCCGAAAGGAATCGGCGCACTATATGTCAAACCTGATGTAAGGCTGACATCTCTAATAAACGGCGGACACCAAGAACGAGGCATGAGAGCGGGAACCGAAAATGTGCCATATATAGTTGGACTTGGGAAAGCGGCTGAACTTGCAATGGAAAATATGAACCACGAGTTAACCGAAGTTAAAAGATTACGTGATAAATTGGAAGCAGGTATTTTAAAGAATGTATTTAATGCTCGTCTTAATACATCTATAACAAACAGAGTTCCAAATACTACGAATATTGGATTTGAATATGTGGAAGGTGAATTAATATTACTTCATTTGAGTGATATAGGAATTTGTGCAAGTTCAGGAAGTGCCTGCACATCAGGTTCACTTGAACCGAGTCACGTTCTTAGAGCAATGGGAATTCCGTTTACGGCATTGCATGGTTCAATAAGATTCAGCTTGTCAAGGTATAATACAGAAAAAGATATTGACTATGTAATTGAGAATATGCCTATAATAATGGATAAATTAACAAAAATATCACCATTTCAAGATGAATTAAAAGAATTAAGAAAAAGAAAAGGTTTTTAAATAATAAAGGAATATGAAAAATGATTGATAATGCAGTAGATGTAGTTGTAAAACCGATTTTAGATTTTTTGGCTAAACACTCTCCGTTTATAATCGGGGTTATTATAAATATAGTTTTAATTATTGTTATCAATAAAATTATTGATACTTTGGAAGGCAGAGTAACAGGAAAACTCAGAGAAAAGCATTCAGACTCTTCTCTGGTAAATCTTTTGCCGATACTTATAAAAGTTCTTAAAGCAATAATTATATTTATGCTTCTGGCAGGATTCCTGCAAAGTTTCGGTTACAATGTATCTTCACTTATTGCAGGTTTCGGAATTACAGGTTTAGCAGTCGGTTTTGCTGCTAAAGAAGCAATCGGTAACGTTTTTGGTTCTGTTGGATTATTGGGTGACAGAGTTTATAAAATCGGTGATTACATAAAATTTGATAATATAGAAGGGTATGTTGAAAAAATAAATCTTCGTTCTACTTCAATCAGAACTTTAGACAACTTCGTTGTAAACGTACCGAATAATACAATTGCAAACGAGGCAATTACAAACGTTTCTAAATGCAAAAAGAGAAAAATTGATATTATTGTCGGTGTAGAATACGGCACCTCAAATGAAAAACTCGATAAGGCTATAGAAATACTAAAAGATATTGCAGCAAAAGATGAAAAAATAATTGGTTCAGGCATGTTTACATCAATTGAAGCATTAGCAGACAGTTCAATTAATTTGAGACTTTTTGCATATACTTCTGAAACAGCGTGGGCAAAATATAAAGTTGTAAAAGGTAATATTATAAAACAAATTATACATCGTTATAGAGAAGAAGGAATCAACTTTGCATTTCCGTCAACAAGTGTTTATATTGAAAAAACAGGAAATGAGCAATAGTGAAAATTAAAATTATTGCACTGGGTAAAATTAAAGAAAAATTTCTCAAAGACGGTCTGGACGAGTTTTTAAAACGCTTGACTCCATACACATCTTTAGAAATCATAGAATTGAATCCTGTAGAAATAAAAGATGAAAATCTTATCGAGAAAATTCTTGAAGAAGAAGGAAATAAGATTCTGTCGTTAATCAAAGACGAATCATACGTTATTACATTAGAACTTGGCGGAAAACAATTAACTTCGGAAGAGTTTGCCGAGAAAATAAATGAAATTACCGTAAGCGGAACATCTGAACTTGTTTTTGTAATAGGCTCATCCTGCGGACTTTCAAAAATTGTCAGCCAAAGAGCAAATTTCAAATTAAGCATGTCAAAAATGACTTTTTTGCACCAATTTGCAAGATTAATATTGGTTGAACAAATATATAGAGCTTTCAAGATTTTAAAAGGTGAAAAATATCATAAATAAATATTTGAAATTTAAAAAACACATATGATATAATTTTTTAGTAGAGGATAATGTGTGTTTTTAAGAAATTAAAAAGGAGATTTTATGAGCGATAATATTGAAATAAAAGAGATGGAAGGTTTTGATGAGGTTCGTTTTCAGCCAAGCGGAGTTTGCAGTAAGTTAATGAATTTAAAAATAAAGGATAACAAAATTTTAGATATGGAAACCGTTGGAGGCTGCAGCGGAAATCTTAAAGGAATCGGCTCTCTTGTTATCGGTATGGATATTAATGAAGTAATAAAGAGATTGCAAGGACTTCCTTGCGGAAGCCGACCGACCAGCTGTCCGGATCAATTATCGATAGCTTTAAAATTATATTTGGAACAAAGGTCAAAGGTTACTGTAGGGTAAGTATTATAAAATATTGTTATAAAAAACAGATTGAAAATTCTTTTTAAGTAATTTTCAATCTGTTTTTTGTTTTTTATTCTATATTTATACGCTTACTTTAATAGCTTTTTCTGCTCTGTATAAAGAGGTTTCTTTACCCAAAATCTCTAATATGCCGACCATATCAGCACCGCAAGTTCTTCCTGTTATTGCGGCACGAACAGCCCACATTGTTACTTTTGGCTTAATACCGTCTTTTTCTTTCCAGTAAGCACGAAAATCAGCAAGTTTTTCATGCAGATTTTCTTCTGTCCAATCCCATTCTTTTGCTTTTGATACAAAATCTACAAGAACTTTTTGCGCTACATCAGTATCTAAAGTTCCTGTTTGAGTTTCAGGTTCGATTTCTACGTCTTTACCGAAGAAATAAGGAACCGCATCTGTTATATCAGATAGTAATGTCAACGGTTCACGAGTAATTTCAACCATTTTAGTATACTGTTCATCCGTTAAAGAACTCAAATCGTATTTTGTTAAATACGGTTTTAGCCTTTCTTTCAACTCTTCAATCGGTAACATCTTAATGTAATGACCGTTCATCCATTTTAATTTATCGTATTCGAAGATAGAGTTAGAAGAAGATATTTCTCCTATTCTAAAGTCTTGAGCGATTTCATCTACTGATTTAATTTCTTGTCCGTCAGAAGGCGCCCATCCTAAAAGTGCTACAAAGTTTATTAAAGCATCTGTTAAATATCCTTCTTTAACAAAATCCGAAACCGCAGTTGCTCCATGTCTTTTAGAAAGCTTGCTTCTATCAGGTGCAAGAATCATGCCCAAATGACCGAATCTCGGAACTTCAAAACCTAATGCTTCAAATATTAAAATTTGCTTATAAGTATTAGATATGTGGTCTTCACCTCTTATAACATGTGATATTTTCATCAAAGCATCATCAATTACAACGGCAAAGTTATATGTAGGCGCACCGTTTGATTTCATGATTACAAAATCACCAATCAAATTAGTATCAACATGTAATTTCCCTTTTACCAAATCATCGAATTCTAAGATTGAAGAATCATGGAAAGCCTTTTGAGCTTTAGCAATATTAAATCTGATAGCAGGTTTTCTTCCTTCTGCTTTTAATTTTGCCTTTTCCTCTTCTGTCAGGTTTTCACATTTTTTAGAATATACGTAAGCTTTTTTTGCTTTAGTAGCTTCTTCTTTTTCTGCTTCCAGTTCTTCCGGAGTACAGAAGCATTCATAAGCAAATCCTGAATCTAAAAGCTGTTGAACATATTTCGGATAAATATCAAAACGCTGTGATTGTGTGTATGGGCCATAATTACCGCCAACATCAGGCCCTTCATCCCAATTTAATCCGAGTGCTTTCAGTGAATCAAAAATATTATCTACATATTCTTGAGAAGTTCTTTCAGCATCAGTATCTTCTATTCTTAAAACAAATTTACCATTATTCTTTTTTGCAAATAAATAATTAAATAAAGCCGTCCTTGCAGTACCTATATGAAGGTTACCGCTGGGTGACGGAGCAATTCTTACTCTTACTTCTGACATATTTATTATCCTTCCTTTTGCGGGTTCGGGTCAGTAATCTTGAGAATTTACATATTTACCCGTTGCCCATTTTATCCATTTTCATTATTACATAAACAAAAAAAGCATGCTTAGCTAAATAAATCTTTATTATAAATAGCTTTGAAATTATAGATTATTCGTTTACTTTTTCCCAAATAATTTATCTAAATATATTTTTCCTGTAAGAATAAGTGATTTAGACGCATCTTCTTGCTCTCCAAATGTATTTTTGGAATGCGTATACGAAGCTTCTACTTCTCCATTTTTACCTTTATAACTGATTCCTGCAGTTATTGTATTAATTTTCATTTCCGAAGAATAAATATTTGAATTTGAAACGGCAAATCCTAAACCTTTGTAATTAGCAGATGCTAATACTGTAAAATTATTATTAACCTGTGGAAATTGCGTTCCTATACTTTCATTAATACTCATTTCTGTTTGAAAATTATTGTTTTTATAAGTTATACTTCCTCCAATTCCGCCATTTAACATTATAACATCAGGATTAACTCCGGAAGAGCTTGTATAACTTGAGGCAACATTTGGGCTAAATTGTATTTTATATTTTTTACCCAAGTTTTTTTCATATCCGTACCCGCCATTTATAGAATAGGTTGTTCCCTCATTTGCAAATTGAACAGATGTTCCCGTATTAAAATGTCCCATTTGTTGATTCAACATAAGCATTGTTGTATATGTTGTCTGGGCTTGAACGTCTTCTCTTCCCGTAAGCTCATTATAAGTAGGAACGGGCATCTCTCTAACATTTTCTGTCATCATAAGTGATGTATTTTTATATCTTAAATTCAATTGGTGATTTTGCATTTTGTAATCAGGAGTAATTCTAAATGATGAACTTTGATTCAAACCAACAGATTCAGATGGATTATAATAAGTTGAAACACCTATTACATATGACTGCTGTGTTTCTATATTTTCACTTCCTTCTCTTTTTTGTGTAGTGTATTTTGTTTCTACACTGCCATTTACGTTTATGCCATATTTTTCTTTGTTATATCCAATCTTGACTCCGGTATCGGTTATAAAATCACTTCCACAGCCTTCACCATCTTTATCTGTGTGAATACCCGTAACTTCCCCTGATACTTGCAAATTGCTTTTTTTGTTGTTCGGTGAACCGTTTTCTGCTGTTTTTTCGGTATTATCTTCTGCAAAACTAAATCTCCATTCTCTGCTTAATTGGTACAATCCGTTTACCATAGATTGAAGTTCTGCTATTTTTGCAGCATTTGGGTTAAACTTGACTCTTTCTGCATTAATTTGTTGTTCTAAATTTTCAATTTCATGTAAATATGGATTTTTTGCCCTCCATTCTTCTGTTACTTTTTTTATAATATCTTTTGAATGATATCTGTCAGTTACTTTTCCATCCTGAGATGCACCAAGCATTATTGTTGCATCAGAAAGTTCATCAATAGCTTTTCCTAAAATATTTTCTTCAAAATCTTTAATTTTAGCACACCATTCTATTGCTTGATGATATTTTTCTATATATTCTTGTTGTTCATCTTTTGTTAGCTTATCCAATCCTATGATGTAAGCTTGTTTATATATTCCTTCATAAGTTTGTTTGTCTTCATTGGGAATTCCAATTTCAAAAGGTTCAACATTTTCCAGCAAAAAAGTTCCTTCAGGATTTGTTTCTCCGTCTTTTAAACCTTTAAATTCTAAATTGTGTTCTTCTTCATATTTATGTAATTCTTCAAAATAATCTATTTTAAATAATTCTTGTTCGGATTCTTCAAGTTGTTCCACAATTTTTTGAAGTTTTTCAACTTCCTTTTGATAGTATTCTATTGCTTCTTGATTTATTTTTGGTCCAGATTTATCTTTTTTTGGAGTTGTTAGCCTATCTTTGCATTGACGATATGAATCTAAAAGAGTATTTCTAAATTTTTCAAATGCTTGCCACTCAGTATCATTAAACTTTCCATCTCTTTTTCCTGTAACAGCATCTTTTTGGTCATACATCATAAATAACGATTTTCCCATAAAACTTTCAACATCATTTATGGTTGTACTTTTTGTAAATGACTTTAGAATTTCAAAAAACTCTCCGGAATTTGTATCTATTTTAACTGTACTCATATATTACCCTATCTATATAGATAAAATATATTTTTAGCTTATTATTTCAAAGAAGTTTATTTTTGTTACAAAAATTTACAATTATTTTTTTGCTGTAAAATTAAGTATTTAAAGAAATTTTGTTACTATAGGGAAGAATTATCAGAAGTCATGAGTACCAATCAATTAAAGTTTCTTAAGAAGAAAAAAATATTCAAAAATTCATCTTTACATTCTCTTAACATTTAACAAAAATTAGGCAATTTCTAATTTTTTGCGCTTTTAAATATATATATAAGTTGTTATAATCAACTTAGATTACATATGTGTATAGTGATGTATGATTAATAAAGTTAGCTTAGAAAACAGTACAGGCAGTATAAATAGCAAAACAGCCGGTCAGCACAAAAAAACAGTTCAGCAGAATCCGAGTTTTAAAGGATTAGGCGCAATTGCTCTTGCAGGAATTCAAAAATGTGAGCAAGTGCCGATGATAAACGTTGCTGTTATTGACCTTCTTTCTGCAATTTTACCAAGAACAATAGTAGAATCTATGACTAACTGGTTTGCAGGTTTTGAAGCACTAAGAAGAGAGTCCTCAGGATTAATCGTTAACTGCTTAATCCCGAGTGCCTTAACTCTGGGAATAGCAAAACTTCTTAATCCCGCATTTATGCCGGATGGCGTAAATATGTCAAGATGCTGGGCTGATAAAGACCTTATCCAAAAAGCTGCTGATTATTATGATAATGCAAAATCTTCGGATAAAGTTCAGGAATCTTTGAAAAAACTTTTGGGAAATATTGAAGGTGTAGACGGAACGGAAAAAGTTAATTTTGCTAATAAACTTGGAGAGAACGAAGTAGAAAATTATGCAAAACAACTGGCTGAAATTTCAAGAAAGAAAATTAAAAATTCTGAAATGAGAAAAGAAGTTGGCGAAATTACTAAAAAAATTGTTGAAAAAACTAAAGTGTCCGAACATATTACGGTAGATAAAGTAAGTGCTCAATCTGTGGGTTCAATGCTTGAAGATTCTGTTAAGTTTTTCAGAGAATTTCAAAGAGCAGACGGCAAAATCAGCATGGCTGATTTTGCAAAGAAAAATAAAAGTCTTGTGAGAACAAAGAGTTTATTAGGTTTAGCGGTTGTTCTTCCTCTTGCAGCTTCAATGCAATATATTAACAGATGGATTACAGGTAAGTTATCGGGAACAAAGGGTGCTCCGATATATGATGATTTTGCAAAAGTTCAAGATAATATTGAAGAGAATCCTGAAGCTAAAAAAGGATTATTAAAGCAAAAACTTATATCAATTTCTTCAATGGTTGCAGTTTCTCTGCTTTCTCTTACAAAAATGCCATCGTGGAAAATGCTTGATTTTAAAGGCATGTTTCCGACAATGGATCAGGCAAGGATTATTTCCACAACGACATTTGCTTCCCGTATGGCAGCAGCAGACGATAAAAATGAACTTGCAGAAGCTACAGTAAGAGATATTGCAACATTTGCAAGCTTGTATTATTTGGGTGACGTAGCCGCAAAAGGCGCTGCAACAATGATTCAAAAGAAAACAGGAACAGTTCTTTTAAATGATATGAAACCTTTAGATAAAGATGCCGGAGTTTGGAAGAAATTTAAACATTGGATGAAAGATGTTAATATTAAATCTTCAAAAGAAGTAATCGGACAAAAAGCAATTAACTACCGCTCATATTGTCAAGTTACTAACTT
>CAMORE010000092.1 GCA_946623365.1 uncultured Acinetobacter sp. | reverse complement strand
CGAACTTCTGACCCTCTCCTTGTAAGTGGGCAGAATTATGTAAAAATGCACAAAATACAAGGATTTTAGAGTTTATGCACAAAATAAAAAACTATGCACAGAGATAAAACGGGTACACAATGGGTACACAGATTTTTTATTATAAATTTTCTTGCTCTTTTATTGTTTCTATAAAAGATAATATTGGAGTTATATTTCTTAAGTAATTTGGGACAGTAATTTGTTTAAATAGGGAAACAATAGGGAATAATTCTCTATTAAAATTAACTGCTATAATCATTTTATGATTTGAAATATGAATTGCTATTTTGTTTGTTTTATACAGCTCATAAAGTTGATTAATATTTTGAAATAAATGATTATCACATACACTGATACTATTATTGGTATATACAACTCCACATTTCAATTTAACACCAGTTTTTTGCAAATTATTTATAGTTTTAATATTATATAAGCTCTTTTTTCTTATTAATATTTCACCATTGCTTATATTTTTAGGAAAATTAATTTCAGCTACTATTCCGTAAAAAGAAGAATACCCAAAATGGCTTCCATAACCTTTAGCACGGGTACTTACTTCTGAAATAGTGTAATTTGTATCTGCTAGTTTTCCATATATTACATCCGTAACACTTGTTATATGTGTAGTTACCTCTAATGAACATTTATTTAATAAATTTGTAAGATTGGGTTTATAATTTTTATTATTGTTTTGGTCATATACTATATTTTCATTAAATTGTTTAAATGTTGTTTTTATTATTTTATTTTTCAATTCATTATTTAATGTTTCATTTAGCATAGAATATGGAACAAACAAAACTAAACAAGATAAAATAAAACACGCTAATAATATAAATGAATATTCTGAAACAAGAAAAAATGCTTTTATGGAAAAATATAAAAGTACAAGTGATACAAAACAGAGAGGTGTTGTATAAATAAAAAATTTTTTCAATAAATTTTTACGCAATTGTTCGATGTTATTCATAACTACATTTTCATAACCAATGAGCATAAAACTCCTTTTTAATTTGGGTACACAATGGATACACAGTTTTTAGATATTAAAAAAGAGGGTATGAAACCCTCTTAAATGGTGGGCGTTAGAAGACTCGAACTTCTGACCCTCTCCTTGTAAGGGAGACGCTCTACCAACTGAGCTAAACGCCCTTCTTTTAAGTTAAACTCAAAGCTAAATTCCATTTACCCCTGAGCTAAACGCCCTTAAGCATTTCTATCATACATGTTAAATATCTAAAGTCAACACTTTATTTTATATACATTGATGACAAATCGTATTACCGTCTTATCTCGATTACGTACCAGATTAATTACACTGTTATGAAAATTTAAAATTCACTTGTACAGCGATGATGCCGCTATAACCTCTATAGCGGCACCCAATTTCTTTACAACTTTTTCACTTTTATTTATGAAAGATGTTGATATTGATATGCATAAAATGACAAATTTTCCTGCTGATTTGCAGGCATGTTTGTTAAACCAAATACTTTTGATGCTTCACTTCTAAGACTTGCAAAATACGACATTGCCTGTCCGTCTATTGCACTTTGACTCAATAACTTTATTGCATCATTAAATGCTGCATAGTCTTTTTCATAGTCTCCGGTAGCCTGAATCCCAATTTGTGCCAACAAACCTTTCCAAGGAACGACATTTTTTTCAGCATTTTGATTATCTATCTGTTCTTTTACTTGCGTAGAGTATTCTTCATACATTGCATCCTTCAGTTTCTTCAAGTCTGATGAAGAACCTGTAGCCTTAATGTTATAATCATGAAAAGCTTCCTGCAACGCTCTGCTGCTTGTCGGCACGCGCCCCAAGTAGGAATTTAGCATTGCACTTGTGTATGTTACTCCGTATACTGAAAAGTTTGACATAAACACACCTCTTATATGATATATAATGTATATCGGCACATTTTCTAAAAACTTTAATGTTTTTAGAAAAACATTTACAAAACTTTACAATACACACCTAAAATGCAGTAGATACAGCATTTCTGCATTCTGCACAAGTTGCTTTAACATCTAATATTTGTTAAGTTTTGTAACAAAAACAAAGAGTTGTGAAATTTGAAAAATTTTATATACTTTATATATGTGTAAGACAAATCCACAGAGAGTTAAAATTAAATACCAAATTAAGAGTTAAGTTTTACACTATCCGAAATTAAGTAAGACACTCTGAATCAATGATTCGTATAACGGGTCTATCAATGTTTATCCCTTTGATTATTTAAAGGAATAGATAAATATACCTAAAAGCGGAGAGTTTATTCAGGGCAAAGAGAAAACGTCCAAAAACGGACAGAGAGGTATTATCATGGCAGTATTAAATACGTACAACATCAATGCAATGGCAACACAAATCTCAAAAGAATTCTTCATAGACGGTGATCGTGATGATCAGTCACATATTCTGGTCGACGAGATGCGATTATTCGCAATTGACATGAAATCAAGAGTTACATTTATATCAAGAGCGAAGAAATAAAGTTTTTTAAATAATACCAATCTTAATCTTACTTAACTAATTTAATTCCCCAAAACTTACTTATCTATTAGCGCCTGATTTACTGAATCAGGCTTCTTTTTTGTACTTAATATATTAAATCTAGTTCTTGGTCAATTTCATTCTTAATGATTTACAACCAGAATAAACGGCCTCTGCCAGTCCTTTTGTTTCTTTAGGGATTTCTGACTGAATATTTTTAGCAAATTTTTCTGTTGTGTAAATTGTGCGTACTATTTTTCTTTTAGACGGTCTTAATGATGAAATTTTGCTTGGCATTATTGATGGAATTTGCATATATTATTTTTTCTCCCCCGAATTGTATAAAATTAAATCTTATCTATTTCTGTATAAACCCATTTCTATTACTTTTTTACATATTCTAACAGTATTTAGTGCTGCACCTATTCTTAAATTATCTGCGACACACCATAAAGAAATACCGTTATCAAATGCAAGATTTTTCCTTATTCTACCTACGAAAACCGGATCAACTCCGTCTGCATCTCTGGTTGTCGGATATTCAAAGTTATCAGGATTGTCTATAACAGTAACTCCGTATGAATTCTTAAGAATCTCTCTTATTTCATTTGGTTCAACATTTACCCCAAATTCAATATCCACAGCTTCCGAATGACCTCTAAAAACCGGAACTCTCGCGGCAGTACAAGAGATTTTTGTGTTTTCATCAAGATGAAGAATTTTTCTTGTTTCATTTACAACTTTCATCTCTTCTTTTGTATATCCGTTTTCACAAAATACATCTATTTGCGGAATAATATTAAAAGATATCGGTTTTTTGAAGCAGACATTGTTAAATTCTTTACCTTCCAGCCTTGCTTTTGTATCATCCCTTAATTCGTTCATAGCTGCTAAGCCCGCTCCTGATACCGATTGGTATGTAGAAACAATAAGTCTTTTTATATCAAACTTTTTCAGCGGTTCAAGAACAAGCATCAGCTGAGATGTTGAACAATTCGGATTTGCAACAATACCTTTATGCCACTTCAAATCCTCATCATTTACTCCTGCAATAACAAGCGGAACATCTTTGTCCATACGAAAAGCTGAGGAATTATCAATTATCATTCCGCCGCGTTTAACAATCTCAGGGGCAAAATGCTTGCTTGTAGAACCCCCTGCTGATGCCATGACAATATCGACATCATCAAATATTTCGGGAACAGCTTCTTCTACTGTATACTCTTTATCTTTAAATTTTATTTTTGAACCTGCACTTTTGGCACTGGACAAAAATCTGATGCTTTCAAATTCTACGTTCAGCTCTTCAGTAATCTTTAAAATTTCTCTTCCGACAACTCCCGTTGCACCTAAAACAGCTATTCTTGGTTTTTTCATAATGTTCCTTTTCTTAACTTAGCTCAGAATATTATCCAATCCGTATATAAATTCTTTATGCTCGCTCAAATATCTTATTGCAAGAAGGACTCCCGGCATATAACACTCTCGGTCCGTAGAATCGTGTCTTATTCTCAGGGTTTGACCGTTAGAACCAAATACAACTTCTTGAGAAGCCATAAATCCCGGCATGCGAACAGAATGTATATGAATATTATTATATGAGTTTGCACCTCTTGCACCTTCTATGGTTTCGGTTTCAGCACAATTTCCGCTTGCAAAATTATTATTAACTTCCGCCATCATTGCAGCTGTTTTCACAGCAGTACCGGATGGAGCATCTTTTTTTTGGTTGTGGTGAAGTTCTATAATTTCAGCGTTATTAAAATACTTAGCGGCTATTTGTGCAAATTTCATCATTAAAACAGCACCCGTTGAAAAATTCGGCGCAACTAAGCATCCTGTTCCTGTTTTTGTTGAAAGATTTTTTAATTCTGCGAGCTGAGAATCACTTAAACCGGTTGTACCAATCACAATATTAATATTATTATTTAAGCAATATAAAGCGTTTTCATATATTGACTTAGGTTGTGTAAAATCAACCAGAATATCGATATTAACTGAATTTTTGGCATCTTTTATTGTTGCAAATTCACCATTATTAATATCTATTCGTGCAACAAGAGTCATGTCTTCAGCATTATTTACCGCTTTGATAACTTCCTGCCCCATTTTTCCGTTTGAGCCGCAAACTGCTATATTTATCATATAAATCTCTCCAATAGCCGGTAATTTTATTATACTACAAAGTGATTGTATTTTATACACTATTAAGTTATGTAACAATGTAAAACATTCATGTTATATATTATATATATCGTGGTATATACAAGTATAATCTCTTTTCTTTATTTTCTCCTCCACTCCTTTATCTAACGAGTTAATGCCGCAATGATTTGCGGCTTTTTGTTATTTTATATTCTATTTCATTGCAAAATACCAAAAGGTAATTTGTAATCTTGCCTTTTGGTATAAAATAAATATAATAATATTATGAAAAAATTAATTGCTTTATTAATAATAATGTCGTTTGCACTCCCTTCTAATGCATTTTTTTGGAACAGAAAAAATAAAGCATTAGAAAAAGAATTGCAAGGCAAGGGATATGCCGGTAATCTGCCCCGAATAGAGCATGAAAAGTCAAAAACAAAAGTTTCAGAGCCTGTATTTGAACCGCAACAGGGCTTTGATAACCCATCTGATTTAAAACCGGTACCGAGAGATAATCCTGCTTTTATAGATATAATCCAAAAAAAAGATAAAGCGTCCGGTTACGTTAATGATATTAACTTAATTATACCTATGCTTGAAAAATTATATGATTGTATAGAAGAAAACGAAAACACACAACTGTTTGTCGCTAAAGGGAATGTTCTTACCTTTAATATTGATCATCTGATGAAAGAATATAACGGAAAGCCCGAAAGCTATTATGAATCTTTTAAAAAACTCGCAGAAGTTAACAGATATGTAAAAACATTGATGACCTTAAGAAAAGAAGCCGCTCAATATCAACGATATATGGCATATTCCGAAAGCGGTTCTATATACAGTCCTGCAAATATTGAACAGCAAATGGATTATCTAAAAGAAGAAATCAACTCTGCTATACTTTTACTTAGGGAAGAAGAATAAATTAATATTATGAAAATTTTAGATACGATAACACAACACTATATGGAAAAAAATTTAAAAAAAGAGTATGGAGCTTCTGCATTAATTAAGAGAGGTCCAAACGGAACTCTTTTTATGCCGTCTAACGCACCTGCTGTTCCGAATTGGAAAATAGAGGGGAAATCTGATTTTGACAAATTTATAAAAAGATATGGTTTAACCGCAACAGACAACAGCGGAAAACAACTTGCGTATACCATGGCTAGCAGAGGAACAGAACAAGCCTCAAAAGATGTTACAATGATTGCTCCGATTTATAAAGACAAATTTGGCAGAAAATGGACTGTAATCCAAGAAGAAGCTAGACCTATTGACATTGCAAGGAGAGGACAAGAAGCAAGAATTCTGGCATTCCCCGCCGGAATAATAGGTGATGAAGATGTTTTTCAAAATGAATCCGCAATGGAAAGTGCAGTAAGAGAATTGTCGGAAGAAACCGGACTAAAAGCAAAAAAAATAATACCGCTTAATCCAAACGGTGAAATACGTACAACCCCAGGGCTAACAGATGAAGCAACTCATTACTATAAAGCCGTTATAGAAAAATTAAAGCCGTCAACAAAAGCTCTTACTGATGGCGGAGTTACAAGAGGATGGCATTTTGTGCCTGTAAAGAGGCTACCTGAATGGTTAAAAACACTTTCTAAAGCAGGCAAAATTCCAAATGGTCAAACCTTAACAGCGATTGCACTTTTAGCATTAAACAAAGGGAAAATAAAAATTTAATCATTCCTCTATGTAGCAAAAATAACATGTTGCTTTTGCAACATATTTATGTTTTAATTTGCGTGTACAATAGAAGGACTATTATGGAAAGCGCAGTTCAAGAAGAGTGGAAATTTAAGATAAACCCTTGGATAACAATGATACCCGTTATGTTATCAATATTTATGTTTGCTCTGGATGAAACCATTTCAAACGTAGCTCTTCCATATATGGCGGGAAGTTTTTCCATCAGTCATAACGAATCTACATGGATTATTACAAGCTACCTTGTTGCAAGCGGTATCATAATTCCAACTGTTGATTTTTTTAGCAGACTTATCGGAAGAAAGCAATATTTCTTATTGAGTATCACTATATTTACAATAGCTTCTATAATGTGCGGACTGGCAAATTCAATGGCAATGATGCTTGGAGCTCGTATTATTCAAGGTATCGGAGGCGGAGGAATAATGCCGATAGCACAAGCCATCATTTTTGAAATATTCCCGAAAGAGAAGCTCCCGCAAGCAATGGCGGTTTTTGGTTTAGGCGTAATCATGGCTCCGATTTTAGGGCCATCTGTCGGCGGATGGATTACTGAAAACTGGTCTTGGCCGTTTATATATTTTATAAATATTCCTTTCGGAATTATTTGTTATTTTTTAACTCAAAAATATGTTGAAGAACCGCCGTATTCCAGAAAACAAAAAAATGTTAAAATGGATTTTTCAGGATTTTTCTTCCTTGCCATTTGGCTTTTGACACTGCAAATAGTTCTTGACAAAGGTAATGATGCTGACTGGTTTGGAGCACCTTGGATTTGTAAGTTATTTACCGTTTCAACGCTGTGCTTTTTTGCTTTTGTTTACATTCAGAAAAAGAAAGCCAAAACCGGCGACGGTCTTATTAATCTTTCAATATTAAAAAATAAAAACTTTTTAATCGGAACAGGCGGCCAAATAGTCTTAATGATGATATTAATGTCATCTGCGGCAATCCTTCCTTCTATGCTTCAAAGGTTACTCGGATATACTTCTTTCTTAAGCGGTTTGTCTATGATACCTCGTGGTGCAGGTTGTTTTGTTGCATCAATTTTAAGCGGAATATTAGTAGTAAGACTCGGTATAAAACCGGTTGCTGCTCTCGGGCTTGTGACTCTGGCAATTGGAGGTTTATTATTTGGAGAAATAAATACAAACATAGCTCTTGCAAATATTGCACTGCCAAACTTTGTATTCGGAGCCGGAATGGTGCTTTCAATGGTTCCTCTTTCAAATATATCTTGTGCAACATTATCTAACGAAGAGCAGACAAACGCATCAGGTGTTCAGAATTTGTTTAAGAATGTAGGTGCAGCAATAGGAACCTCAATCGCAACCACAATGATAGCAAGATTTTCTCAAGCACATCAAATGATGATGGTTAAATCCTTAACTGATACAAATCCTGTATTTACGGAAAGAGTTGGGGCTATAAGTTCAGCTTTTATGTCACAGGTTGACCCGTTAACAGCAGTACATATGGCACATGGGCAAATATACAGGCTGTTAAGCCAGCAGGCTGCTTTGTGGGGTTATGTTGAAACATTTAGATATTATGCTGTTGCTGTTGTGTTAATACTGCCGTTTATATACTTTTTGAATGATACATCAAGAAAAAAAGCTGATGAAAAGAGCAATGTATAAATTTGGTATTGACAACAAGAAGTTAGCATGTATCATAATATTATGAATTGCAGGGGTAAAACAAACTTCCTGTAGTGAAATTAAAATAACAGAACGCTTTATGCGGGGGTAATTCAGTGGTAGAATGCCTCCTTGCCAAGGAGGATGTCGCGAGTTCGAGCCTCGTCTCCCGCTCCATTTAAAAGAAGACCGAGAAGGTCTTTTTTTATGCAGGGAGATGGGTAGCGAGAACGAGCTTTTTCGCGAGTTGCGAATTTTTTGCAGAGAGCGAAGGACTTTTGCTGAAAGTACGATTAGTACTGAAAGCAAAATCCGAAGACTCGTTTAACGCAAAAA
>CAMORE010000091.1 GCA_946623365.1 uncultured Acinetobacter sp. | reverse complement strand
ATTGTAGATGCATTGGGGGGAGTTCCTATTTATGTAGAGAAACCAATGAAGTATCATGATTGGGCAGGACACCTTCACATAGATTTAAACAAGGGTCGCACTGTATTAAGCGGTAAGCAGGCAATCGGATATTTAAGGTACAGAAAAGACGGATTAGGAGATATTGGAAGAACTCAGCGTCAGCAGTGGTTTATGAAGAGTCTGCTTGAGAAGATTAAATCTCTTGACACTCTTGCAAAGATTCCGGAAGTTTTAAATATATGCAAAACCTATATAAAAACAGATATGAGTTTTTACGAATTGTCTCAATATGCTGGATTTATGAAAGGTGTAGACGAAAATAAAATAGAGATTGCTACTCTTCCGGGTGCACCTAATCAAAAGGGATATATAAGTTATTGGATTCTCGATCCGCAGAAAACTCAAGAAGTAATTGACAGAATGATATATAGGGATAGAATTGAAGCAGATTTCACAAGATTCAAAGCAGGAATAATGTATTCACCTTTAAAAGAGAAAGATGCAATTGCAATACAAGAACATTTGAAAGAATTGGGCTTTGAAGTAAACATGCTAAAAATAACACATTTATCACACACAAGATTTGTTGCAAACCGAAATGAAGTAACACTCGATTTTTATAATTGGCTTCAAAAGAAGATGCCGGAACTTAATAAAATGCAATTTGTTTATGATCCTACAGAAAATTTTTCAGTTGGAAGCGACTTTACGATTGTTCTGGCTGAGGGATAAAGCATTTTATTTAATATAAAACAATGACTGCAAGGAATATTGTACTTTATAGTAGTCGTAATATGCAGAGTTTTTTATTAATGGTATGTATTGTGTAATTACTCTATTTCCGGTTCACCGTTCATAAGCTTTAAAATTTCAATAATTTTAGGCATTTGACAGTCAAATGAATAGTGAGCTTTTTTAATAGAACATTCTGCGCAATTACCTTGAAGTTTGTAGCACTCTATAGCTTGAGGAGTCCAATTTTTTGTAATGGATGTTGATATCTCCTGCTGTGGTTCAAGTTCTATAACTGTATTTAACATTTCTCTTCTCCCAAGATTAAAGGAAAACACTATCCCTTACTTATCAGAATAAAACGTTTATAAAAAGATTACATCATATATTTGATGTATTTTATCTTTCGTAAATCTATTGAATTTTACTATTGTTCACGATAATATTAAGGCAATGGGAGAATATAATAATGAAAGCACAATTAGAAAGTATTTATAATTCGGCAAAGAATGATATAAATAATGCAAATACAATAGCTGATATTGATGAAATCAGATTAAAATATTTAAGCAGAAAAGGAGAATTTAATTCTATAAAAAAGGGGTTAAAAGACTTATCTGATGAAGAGAAAAGAACCGTTGGAGCTTTCGCAAACCAAATTACACAAGATTTAGAAAATCTTTTGAAAGAAAAGCATGATACATTTTATCAAAAAGAATTAAATGAAAAATTACAGAAAGATAGAATTGATATAACTTTAAGCGGAAAATATATTCCTCAGGGAAAAGTTCATCCGCTCACGTCAACAACTGATGAAATTGTATCAATATTTCAGAATTTAGGTTTTTCTGTTGCATCTCCGGAGCTTTCTCCTGAGGTAGAAACAGAGTATTATAATTTTGATATGTTAAATGTTCCAAAAGATCATCCGGCACGTGATGTACAAGATACGTTTTATGTTAAAAATTTAGCCGGAGTTGTTCTTAGAAGTCAAACTTCAGGAGCACAAATTCATGTAATGGAAAACCAGAAACCGCCTATTAAAATCATAGCACCCGGAAGAGTGTATAGAAATGAGAATATTAATGCAAGAAAAAATAATTTCTTTCACCAAATAGAAGGGTTATATGTAGATAAAAATATTACATTCGGCGATTTAAAAGGTGTTTTGAATGAATTTATAAGATTATATTTTGGTTCTGCTCGTCCGACAAGATTCAGAAGCAGTTTCTTCCCGTTTACAGAACCTTCTGCGGAAGTTGATGTTCAATGCATTATGTGTCAAGGGAAAGGCTGCAGAACTTGTTCCGGAACAGGCTGGCTTGAAGTCTTAGGATGCGGTATGGTTGATACTAACGTTCTTAAAGGAGTCGGTATTGATCCTGATGTTTATACAGGTTTTGCTTTTGGTATGGGAGTCGAAAGACTTGCTATGTTAAAGTATGCAATAGATGATATTAGATTATTCTTTAATAACGACAAAAGATTTTTAGAGCAGTTTTAAATAACAGCTTATATATAGTTACCTATTTTATAATATGAAATTCTATTAAAAATTCCTTCTTATAAAGGAGTTTAAAACATTTCAGATATAGTATGCTATATTTGGAGAGTATTATTATGAAAAAACTTTTAATAATTATTTGTTTATCAATTTTAATTCTGCCTAAATCATTTGCAAACGATGTAACACAAATACAGAGAGCAAACCCATTGACCGTTTCTCAAAGTATTTCGTTTGAAGATTGCACAAAAATATTTAACATAAATCAAGAAAAACTATTTTATCTGACGCTTGCTTCTATATCTGCAAACAGATTTAATATTGATGAAATTCAAAGCAACAACGGATATATTATTTTTTCTGCAAACAGAAATAAATATTTGGCATCTATAGCCAAAATTGATAAAACCAATGCTATATTAAAAATTACACCATGTAATAATATTTATAATTTCCCGCCCGGAGTTATAACAAACACGTTCAAATATATAGATTTAAATTTAATGGCAAAAATATAGGGATACTAAATAAAAATAAGGGTGGAGTTTGATAATGAAAAAAATACTGACACTTCTTTTTGTAACAGCAGCACTTATTGGGATGACGGCTTGCACTATAAGACAAGAAACAAACCAAAAAGAAGTTACGGTATGGACTCTTCAGATGGGTGATTTTGCGGATTATATGTACAAGATTATTCGCTCTTATGAAAAAACGCATCCAAATGTTATTATAAAATGGGTTGATGTACCCTTTTCAGAAGGGGAAAAAAGAACTCTTGCAGCAGTAATGACAGATAACCCGCCGGATTTAATAAACTTAAATCCTGATTTTTCCGCCTTACTGGCTCAAAAAGGCACATTAGAAGAAATAGACCCCAATGTTGTTACGGATTTTAATCCGGAAGTTGTCAAAACATTGATGTATAATGGCAAGTTGTATTCAATTCCTTGGTATGCAACAAGTGCAGTTACGATATACAATAAAGATTTATTTTCAAAATCCGGAGTTATAAGACTACCTAAAACATATAAGGAGCTTGCTTCCGTATCAGAAAAAATAAAGTTAAATACTGGAGTCTATGCATATCTTCCTACAATTACAGAAAATGATACAATGATGAAGATTCTTAATAAATACGGAGTAACCGAAATAGATGAATTGAATTCAGAGCCATCAAAAAAAGTTTTTGAAATGTTTAAAAACTTGTACATAAAAGAGCTAATTCCGCCTGAAACAGTAACAATGTCACATAGAGAAGCTCTTGAACAGTATATGGCAGGAAAAATAATTTTTTATCAGGGCGGTTCAAATTTTTTGAATATGATTAAAGAAAATGCGCCGTCTATTTATGAGCAAACAGATGTAATGGAGCAAATAAAAGGTCCTTTGGGACAAAATGACATCTCCGTTATGAATTTTGTCATTCCTAAAAGAGCTGCAATGAAAAAAGAAGCTCTCGATTTTTGCTTATATCTGACAAATGAACAAAATCAGTTGGAATTGGCAAAAATGACTAATATTATTGCTACAAATTCGTCTGCTTTAAATAATAAATTTTATAGTGATAATTCGGACTTGATTTCAAAGGCTCGTTCAATAAGTGCTCATCAAATGAATAAAATATATCCGCAATTAAAACAACAGCGAAATCAAAAAGAGATTAACAGTCAGGTGAATACAGCAGTGCAAAACATTCTATTAGATAAAAATTCTATTGAAAATTCTTTAGATAATTTAGTTAAAAACTTAAAAATTATTGATTAGAACGTTTGCAATTAGCTTGTGAATCAATTAGAATCGACATATGGAATACAAATATACTAATAAATCATTCAATAATACAAAAAACATAATACTTCCGGATTCAGACCGGATAGATAGTTTCTTATTGCAAAATCATCATAATGATATAATAAAAGCTATCGAATTTTTAAACTCAGATGATAAATTTTTGTATATTCATGGCTTTCTGGGTACCGGCAAAAGGCAGTTTATAAACTATCTTTGTGAATTTTTACAATCAGATGTAATTATGTTGGAATACTATTGTAAAACATCTACGGTATGTGATGATATTCTTTTGTCGTTTATTGATTATATGGAAAAAAGTACAATTGCCAAAGCTTTAGTCCATACAGCAAAAGTTACTACACTGGCTGTAAAATTCCAACAATATATTTCATCAATAAAAAAACCGTTTATTATAATATTGCATTCGTATGATGATATAGCCGAGGAAAATCTTCAAAATGTATCTGACACAATGGCTAAAATTATAAAAAATGATAATGTAAAAATTATTGTTTCGACTAGAGCAATGCTTCAAGAAGTTTTTCAAGATATAAAAGTTGATAAGAAATTATTTCTAAAACCCTTCCCAAAAGAAATGTTTAAAAGTTTTGTAAAGTCATACAATGTAGACGGAACAGAAGATGCTTACGATGATTTTTATAAATATTCAAGGGGCTATTATTATTATACTGTATTATCTATAAAAATAATTAAAGCTATGGAAATATCAATAAATGATTTTCTTGCAAAATATACTATGTCAGGAATGTCATTCGATAATTTTCTTGGATTTACATATATAAATCTTATTCCGGGAGCAATAAGAAACTTTTTCTGGTTTCTGCGGACATTAAGGCATGGTATTAGCTTGAATGCGCTGGCTGTATTAGGATTATATGATGATTTTGCAATAGAATATTTAAAAAATAATTTAATGATTTATATTGCACAGGATATTGTCTATGTTCAAGACTATTTTCAGCAGGATATTGATATCTCAATTCCCGTAAAAACAGAAGTTAAACTCCATAAATATATAAAAGAAATCTATGAAAAAGATTTAAAAGAATCTTTGCAAACAAGATCAATATTAATATCAAGGCAAGCTCTGAGAGCAGAAATCGAATATCATAACAGAAAAATTACAGAGCTAGAAAACAATCAAAAAAAAGAACAAATAATTGCTCAAGAAGCTGTAAAACCGAAAAAAAATAAAAAAGCAGAAATTAGTAATGATGAGGAAACTGCTGACTTAAGTCAAAAGATTAAAAAAGCCGGTAAATTAGCAGAAAATAAACAGTACACAGATGCTACAGAAGCTTATATAAATATAATAGAGAATGAAAAATTAGACGATAATACTCTTGCGGAATTAAGAGTGGAATTGGGAAGATTGTATAAAGCTGTCGGGGATTATCAGCATGCACAGCACTATTATGAACTGGCTGAAAAATATTATAAAAGTAAAAATGAATATATAAATTTAAATTATCTTTATTATGAGCTTACAAATTTATATTTCGAGATGTATAAAATGGACAGAGCAATAGAAACAATAAAAAAAGTAATATACTCTGTTGATACACCGCAATCATTGATGGTTGATTCTTGTACACTTTTGGGAAATATATACAGTGAAATAAAAAACTATGATGAGGCATCAAAATATTATCAGAAAGCTCTTGAATCAATAGATGAAAATACTTCGCCGGAAGGTTTGGCAGAACTTTATTTTAAATATGCTCTTATGTGTGACGAAAATGATGATGACAGTACAGCTTTTGAATATTACAGCAAGTGTATTTATTTAAATGATACAAATTCGTATAAAGCTCTTTCATACTCAAATATGGGTTCTTGCTATTTTGAAAATGATAATTATTCGGATGCCGAAGCTTGTTTTTCTAAGGCATATAATATTGAAAAAAATAACAACAATTATGAAGGAATATATTATACAGCTTCTTATCTTGCAAAAATTTATATGAAAAGCAATTCGCAAAAAGCCCTTAAGTTTTTAACGGAAGCAAAGCAAAGTGCAGAATTTTTGAATGAAGATTTTTATATTTTAGAAGCTACGATTGCTCTGGGAGATTATTATTACAACAATAAAGCTACAAATAAAGAAGCCTTAACAGAGTATTTTAAAGCTCTTAAAATATCAAAAAACTATGGAACGACTGTCGATATCGAAAAAATTCAGGAACGAATTTCGGATATGAAAATTAGGGTTGATAAAGAAGATTTTGAAAAACTTGAGAAAAAATATGGATAATACAATAGAAATAAGTTCAGATTTTACCGAATATAAAAAAATTTTTTTGGAAGAAAATTCAAAAATAAATCTTATCTCAAAGAATGATGAAAGTGTTTTATTTGAAAAACATATATATGATTCTTTGGCAATAAAATTGACAGGGTTGTTAAAAGGCGGTCAATCCGTCTTGGATATAGGCTGCGGAGGCGGTTTTCCGAGCGTGCCAATTGCAATTGAATATCCTGATATTTATGTAACTGCAATAGACAGTATTCGAAAAAAGATAAATGCTATAAATAACATAAAATCTGTTTTAAAGATAAAAAATTTAACAACAATATGTGACAGGGTAGAAAATATTAGCGGTGCAAAATATGATATTATAACAAGCAGAGCTGTCGCTAAACTTCAAAAAATTACAGAATACGCTTTCCCGCTTTTAAAAACTGACGGTTTTTTTATTGCTTATAAATCAAAAAATGTGCTAGCAGAGCTAAAAGAAGCGGAATCAGTTTTAAAAAAATATCATTCAGAAGTAAAAAGCATAATTGAATATAAACTACCGCTTCCGGAAGTTTTTGAAAGAAATTTAATTGTTATAGGGCGCAAATAGATTTTGAAATATTGTTTGAAAATAATAATATCAACAATGTAATTGTTTACAAACGGATTGTAATTAATTTATAATTAAAAGCAATGAGGCAAGTAATGTTTAGATGTAAAGAATGCGGAACAGAATATGAAATAAAACCGGAATATTGTGATTGCGGAAACGATACGTTTGAAGAGATAATTCAAGAGAACTCAATAGAGCAAAAATCTATGAATACAAACAATTTGTCGTCAAATGAGCAAAAACAATCGTCCAAGTTTGAAAACAACATTAAGTCCGGTGCCAATGCAGAGCCGAAAATTGCACCTTGTAAACCAAATCCCAAAAAGCAGAATTTGTCAGAGCAGTATTCGGAAGCTTCGAGGTTTATGCATTCCATAGATCCAATATCATTAGTAATATTTTGTGTATGTATAATTTTATCTTTTTACGTAGTATTTTTTGCTTGGAATCCTTCTGAACAGGAAGTAGAGCAAATAAAAAAAGCTGAAACAAATGTAACAAAAAAAATTCCTTCAATAGAAAGTTTCTGGAACAATACACCGCCCAAAAATATTGAAAAGCCACAGATAAAGCAGGAAGAAAATAAATCAAATGAGGCTGTGACAAATATGGTTAAGCAAATTTTACCAACAGTAAAACCAACAGAACAGAAAAAAGCTATAACACCTGTTAAAAAGGCCCCTGTGACTAAAAAGACATATGCAACAACAAAAATATCCAAAACAACTTCCGTAGCAAAACCAAAATCTGCAGTTCAAACACAAGTCCAAAGTCAAACTCAAAAAATATCAGATGAAGCAGCAAAAAAACAGGCTGCTCTTGATGCGGAAAGAAAAGCCGCAGAAGCTGCCCAGCTAAAAAAATTACAAGAAGAACAGGCTAAAAAGGCTGCCGAACAAAAGGCCAAACAATCTGCACAAGCAAAGCAGGAATTTCATAATTATAAAGCACAATTAAGAAATACAATCGGAAGAAAGGTTGATTTTACCCGCGTCATCGGAGACGGCAGCTGTACCGTTTCTTTCAAGATTGATTCTAGCGGAAAACTTACAAATCGTTCTTTTACAAAACAATCATCAAATAACACCTTAAATGATGCAGTATACGCAGCTGTAATGGCAACTCCAACATTTACGCCGCCGCCATCTTATTATAATAATGAAACATTAAATTTAACCATCAGATTTCATAACGGCAATTTTGAGATTTCATTACCGTAAAAAATGTATTTAACGGATTTTGTACTTTACGTATCAAAGTGCTTGTAATATAATATTCCTATAGATGAGGGGAATAGAAAGTATGAGTAACCAAAAGATTGCAGTTATCGGAATGGGCATGTGGGGTAAAAACATTGTCCGTAATTTTTATAATTTAAATGTTTTAGAATATGTGTGTGATTTAGATGAGGATTCTCTAAAAGCAGTTAGGGAGCAATTCCC
>CAMORE010000090.1 GCA_946623365.1 uncultured Acinetobacter sp. | reverse complement strand
TTCTTTCCTCTCCTGATGGAGAGAGAAATTCAAGTGTTATGCAACAAAATATGTTTTTTGTTGCATTTTTGGAACTAATTATTAACATGCACAAGAATTACTTTTTGTTATAAAAATATCTTTATAAATTAGTTATATATAATATATACAATAATACACTTGAGTATATGCAAAATAAGAGTTATAATAAAAACATTATAGGAGTACTAAAATGTTCAAGAAAACACTTTCACTTATTTGCATTCTATCAATTTTCGGTATTAATATGATGCCTGCAATTGCAGGGTGTCCTGTTCAGAATGAAGACAAAGTCATATGTACAGAACACTTAAATGTACATAAAAATGCCCCTTGTAACGAGGTTACAATTAAAACAACGAAGAAGACAGTAGAACAAGGAAACGTTTTACTGTTTAAATTTGATGAAAAATTTTATTCAAAATGTAATCAAGCAGGAACAATAGTCCATTTTACAGTTCCCGAAGCACTGTACACTACGGAAGGAACATTGATTCTTCCTTGCGGAACAAAAATCATTGCGGAAGTAACTCAAATAGAAAAACCAAAGTGGTTTAATAAAAATGCTCGTGTGAATTTAATATTCAGAAAAATTCTGCTTCCTGATAATACTTGTATTGATATTAAAGCAAGACCATTTACTAAAGATTACAAGCTAAAAGAAGGTCCTTGGACTACAGCAGGAAAATTAATTGCATCTACTCTTACATTAGGAATAGTAGGAGCCGGCGCAGGTGTAGGATTTGCATTCATCCCGACTCCGGCAAAGATTGGAGCCGGTTTTGCGATAGGCATTCCGGTTGGATGCGGTGTCGGTTTGGCACTAGGACTTATAACACCAGGCTGCCACTACAAAGCTAAAAAAGGAGAGCAAGTATACGCAGTCCTCTTGGAAGAATTTTCAGTATGTAATAAATAATAATTTTGTTGTTTTGCTTAAACATAACTACAGTTAGTTATTATTTTAGCATTCAATAATCTCGGCACCGTTATTTTCAACTTTAAGAACTCTGATATCTGTTTTGATGCTTTGCCCTTCCCAGATATCACGAACCGTAGCTTTAATTTTATCTAAGTCATACTTACAAGAGATTACCAGTATAGACGGTCCTGCGCCGGATAATACACATCCTATAACTCCGTCTTCATGTTTAAAAGCTTCCATAATTTCTTTCATACCGGGGACTAACTTTTCCCTGTACGGCTGATGTAATTTATCATGAAGAGCAGCTTTCATAAGAGAAACATCTTTGTTATTAACAGCCTGAATTAACATGGCAAGATGTTTTGCATTATATACAGCATCTGACATTGGAACATTTTCAGGCAGCACAGAGCGTGCAATATTTGTGGAGAGTTCAAAATCAGGAATACACACAGTTATATCCCACTCTTCGGGCCAATTTAATTTTTCAGTAATTATTGATCCGTCATCTTCTTGTGACGCCATGACAAAACCTCCCAAAATTGCAGGAGCGACATTATCAGGATGTCCTTCAACTTCTGTAGCAATGGATAATAATGCTGTTGTATCAGCAGGAGAACCGAGCAATTTATTTGCAGCAATTAATCCTCCGACAACAACTGATGCTGAACTTCCTAATCCTCTGGTTATAGGGATTTGTGATTGAATATTTATTCTTAATTCCGAAGGTTCTTGACCGATTGAATTATACAACATTTCTACAGCTTTATATACAATACTGTTTTCATCTTTCGGCACATTGTCAAAAATTATATCATCTATAGTATCATTTTCTGATATTAAATTTATTTCTACACCGGTTCCAGGTAAGACAGTTTCTTCAATGGTTATTGTGTTATATATTGGCAGTGCAAGCCCCAAACAATCAAAACCCGGGCCTATATTTGCTGAAGTAGCAGGCACTTTTACACAGACTTTCATTTATTTTATCTCCTCATAAAAGTATAATGAGATTATACTATAAATAAAAATAAAAACGAATATTAAATTACCGAATTTTATCATATTATTAAGAACTTCCTCTATCTAAAGGATTTATTTATATGTGAAATATAGTTTAATAAACATAGAATAGTATACAATTCGGAGAAAATTATGGATATATTTGCAGTCATAGGTACATTTTTAGGTATCGGATTCATATTGACTGGTCAAGCAATGGAAGGTGGTAATATTGGTCAGCTGTTACAAGTAACAGCTGCGTTTATCGTACTTGGTGGTACAACCGGTGCTATCGTATTGAGTTTCCCACCAAAAACACTTAAACTTGCATTTAAATATTTAAAGGATGTATATATGCCGCCAAAGGTCAATTTTGACAATTTAATTACAGAGATAGGCGGTTTTGCAACAAAAGCCAGAAAAGAAGGTATTATAGCATTAGAAAAAGAAGCTGAAGGCGCTTCTGATCCGTTGCTGACATTAGGATTGGGAGCTGTTGCCGATGGTACGGATCCTTCACTGGTAAGAGAAATGATGGAGAACCAATTAAATCAATCGGAACAAGAAGTTCATAACGCCGCAAAAGTATATGAATCCTTTGGCGGATATTCTCCGACACTGGGTATTATCGGTGCTGTAATGGGTCTGATTCAAGTTATGCAGAACTTGTCTGACCCGTCAAAATTAGGTGCAGGTATTGCTGTAGCATTCGTTGCAACTATATACGGTCTGTTTGCAGCAAACCTTGTAATGATTCCTTTAGGTACCAGAATTAAATTTATCTATCAAGATGTATTTTTATATAAAAATATGATAGTGGAAGGTGTTTTATCTATTCAAGCAGGCGAAAGTCCTGTTTTGATAGAAAGAAAGCTGCGTTCATTCTTACTGGAAGAAGAAAAAGGATCTGAGGCTAATGGCTAGGAAGAAACCTCCTGAAGAGCATGAAAATCTTGAAAGATGGCTGGTATCATACGGCGATTTTATTACGCTGTTATTTGCCACATTTGTAGTACTATATGCTCTTGCTCAGGTTGATGTATCAGATTTTGCAAAACTTGAAGAATCATTAAAAAATGCATTTAGTCAAAATACACTTATGGAAGGTCAGCAATCGATATTGGACGGAAGCGACAGCATGTTTGACCAGACACAAGGGAATTCTTTTATTCCGAGCTTAATGCTTGAATATATAAGTCCTAAATATGAACAAGAATCATTTAAAGATATAGATGAATCAATAAAACAGCTTGGAGAAGCAGGAGAACTAGCCGGAATATCATCTAAAGTAACTGATAAAGGTCTTTTACTTACATTTGATGATAATTATCTTTTTGCTCCTGCATCTGCATATTTAGATTCAAATGCAAGAAAATTATTAGATAAAGTAGGGGTCTTAATATGTAAAAAATTTGTTCTTCATGCTATGAGAGTAGAAGGACATACTGACAGTAACCCTATAAGCAGCGATAAATTTCCTTCAAACTGGGAACTATCGTCTGCCAGATCTTCATCTGTTGTCAGATACCTGATATCACGTTTTAAATTTAACCCATCTTTATTTTCAGCAATCGGATACGCTGACACAAGACCTTTACCGAATTCATATTCTACTAAAGATCCAAAAAACAGACGTGTAGAGATTTTAATACTAAAAAACAGCTATAATAACAGTTTTGAAAACCGAGGAAACACACCTTTGGTACTTTCTAAAGCAGAGCAGGAAAGAATACAGAAACAAAGACAAAATATTATTAATCAAGTAGAAAAAGATTCTCTCTCGCCAGCTGCAAAAAAATTATTGGAAGATAATCGCAAAAGAATGATTGAAAAACAAAAGAGCGAAAAACTATCTAAGAAAAACATGGATGTATACATTAAGCTGGATGAACCGATAAAAGACAGTGATATCCCAAAACCAGAAAACAGAGTAATTAAATTAAAGTCCAACATTCCTGAAGATGAGGATTTTGGGTTATGATAACACATCTTGTAGGTATATCTCTCGGAGCATCTTCTTCTGTAGAAAGCGGAGTTGCCGTAAGAGAAGTCTCAACAGGGAATCTTATACATGTTGATAAATTATTTTCAATGAATGACGTTCAACTTTTTTTTGATAATTATCCTTCTTTAAAGAATTCTATAATTTGCATTTCATTACCTTGGGATAACACTATGCTGGAAGGCAAATGGAGAGTGCATTCCAAACAATATCAACTAATTCATAATGATGAAGACTTATTTTTAAATCGTGATAATTGGATGCAAAGATTTTCTACAAGAGGTTGTGAATTATTTTCAAGCTTTGCTGAACGCAATGTCGACATTTGCAGATTTGAAGTTTACTTAGCAAGACAAAAACTGAATTTATATTCAAATTTGAAAGAACGCTCATCTGCAGACTGTAAATTTTTGCAATCAGCTTTAAAATTTGAGTACGGATTTGAAGAACTTAGCTCAAATATGATGCCGGTCGGGCAATTAGAAGCTATTATCGGAACAATATTAGCTGAAAAAAAACTTAATAAACAAACAGAAAAAATATTTGAATTCAAAGGTTTAGAAGTAATAAACCTGAAATAATAACACTTAAATTACAATGTATTACTTCATATTCCTTAATCAAAATAAAAAACATATTTGACTAATAATCATGTTTTATATAGCATGTAACTATTATAAGTATAATTAGCTGAAAAGGAAAATAGAATTATGAAACGTACACTAGAAGGAACAAAGCTTAAAAGACAACACGTTAGTGGTTTTAGAGCAAGAATGGCAACTCCTGGCGGTCAGGAAGTATTAAACAGACGCAGAGCAAAAGGTCGCCATCAAATTGCTGTTACAGGAAGCAAGCGTGCTTAATAAATAGCTAAAAATTTTTTAAAAAAGCCGGCTTTTTAAGCCGGCTTTTTGTATCTATATTTGAATTCTATTTTTTAATTATTTTAATACCTTGTTTTTTATAAAAACCTTCCAATTCTTCAAACAATGGTTTTAACTTTGTTTTACATTCTTCAATAAATGTAGATTTAGAATTTATATTTTCATCTATAAGTTTTGTCTTTTCGTTAAGTTCCGCTATGTAACTTTTCATGTCTTTTATAGTTTGTTTTCCTTCTTTAATAATTTGTTCAAAGGATTTTATAGAAGATTCAATTAAATCGTTTTGTTTAAGGGCATGGGCATTATTACTACCGAATCTAAACGAAGAACTGCGAACTGAATTTACAGACTTATATGTTTGAGTAGTGTTTTCAAATTTTCCGTATTTTAAACCGTCAGAAATATATGCTTCTCTACCGTCATTATAATAATTAGTATTCTCAAGTTCTTTTAAGTAGTTTTCTTGTTGTTGTGCTTCTTTCAAACGTTTAGCAGCTTTTTCATATATTTGCTGCTCATTTTTTAAACCTTTTTCTACAACTGCATCTAAAACTTGATACGCCTTTTGTGCATCTTTCAAATTGGCAACATGTTTTTCAAGGTTTTTGTTTAATGATTCTTGAAGCTTAAGTTCCTGTTTTGTATTCTCTATACCTTGCTGTATATGACTTCTTTCACTGACTAATTTTTCAATCTCATCTTCTGCTGATTCTTTTTGATATCTTAAGTGACCTGCTTTATCATACAATGCAGTACATTGAGCAGCTTGCCATTGTTGATATTTTGCTTCGTTAACGTTTGCATATCTGCCCATTTCTCTTCTGTAATAATACTCTCTTATATTTTCAAATTGTTCTCTGTAATTTGTACGATTATGGTCTAAATAATTTTTCTTTATATCTTCAGTTTTTGGATAGCCGGGCTCATTATCATATACAACAAAATCGACTCTTTCTTTTATATCATTTGGAACATATTCCATTGGATCTGCAAAGTAAGCTTTATTTTTCGGTTGTGAGTGATAAGCACCTAAGGTTGTTTCTACACTTGAATCCTTATAAAATCCTTGCATGCTTTTTAGACCGCTTTCACCTAATTTAGAAGCATAAGGGACTTCTCTACCCGTAAAATTAACATTGTTGATTGGCATCAGTTTCATATAAATACCTCCTTTTTACATATAAGAAACCTTTAACACACATATATTTTTTTATACAATAAATCAAACAAAATCAAAAACAAAGCTTCTGTTTAATAAAACTTAATGTTGTTAAATAACATAAAACATACATAATTGTTTATTTTGCAATATCACCATATAGAATTATTGCGAAATTATTATGCTTAGGGTATTCTTATATGTGAAGAGGAGTGTAAATATGGCAGTTATAGAAAAAATTACAGAAATTAATGATGTTTTAAAGGATATATTTAATTTTACACAAAGTAATGAAGAGGTCAAAGCTGATTTTGAAGAATATTTAGCAACAATTGGTTCAAAGAATATTTCTTTAAATCAAATGGAAAAAATATTTTTACCATATATTTTTGAACGAAAATTAAACAATAAATTTATTTTAGAAATGTATCAGGAAGAAGGTAAATATAAAGATATTGTAGAGAGTCTTCTTAATGCGCAAGCTTCTATTTTTGAGATTAAGAAAATACTTAAAAACGGTTTTGAACTATATAATTTAATCAATGAAAAAACTTATACCGTATCTTCTCTCACTAAAATGACAAACTTTAGAGGAGTATATGCGGGGCAATACATTGTGGGCAGAATCTTTGAATTAAAAGGAGAACATTTTATTGTTGAAATTTCAAGCGTTCTTTCACATTCACAAAAAACCGAAGCGTATAGATATGGCGTAATGAAACTTATCCAAAATCCGAGAGCATTATATTATGATAATCCTGATAAAGAAAATGAGATAAAATCTGTAATTGCTGAAATGTACGAAAAATTCATAAAGACCTTTAATCAAGATACTATCTTAACAACAAATAAACATGCCGATGAAATTATAGGTGCATTCAACGAAGGTGAAGACATTGATTTATCTGACAAAATTTCTAATATTCAACAATATAAATTTTTCCATGTAAAAGAATTGGAAAATAATTACACTAACTTTCTTGAAAATTCCATGGGCGGATTTGCTTCTCATAATGAAACATATGATGTTGCAGTTATATTTGATAAAGATAAAGGCTTGTATGCAATTCCTTTTTATGAAACTTTTTGTAAAATTTTTGAAAATAAAGAGTCGGTTGAAAATGCAAAACAATGTGTTGAATATTTTCTTATAAACGAGTCTATTCCAAATACAATACTGGAAAGGGTTGCAAATAAATATTCCAATTTTATGGATACTGTTAATGAACTTATGGAAACAAAGTATTCTTTTGAAGAATTAATGCAAGAATACAAATCAGAATACTTGAATAATACTATTTATTCATCCGCAACAGTATTATTCTGTTCAAATGCATTTTCTGAAATTTTTGATGTTATGTCTGCTCCCAAGCCGCAAACAGCAGTTAAGCCGGAAAATAAAGTCGGACGAAATGAACCTTGCCCATGCGGAAGCGGGAAAAAATACAAAAATTGCTGCGGAAAATAATTTTAAGGAGAAGACACTTTGTCATATATAGAGATTTTTATGCTTGCAATAGCTTTATCAATTGATGCTTGCGTAGTGTCTTTTTCTTACGGGTTAAAATATGATAAAGAAAGATTAAAGAATGCTTTTTTACTCTCGTCTTTTACGGGAATATTTCAAGGAATAATGCCTGTTATCGGGTACTTTTTAACATATTTTGTTAAAATATATATTGCTCCGTATTCCTCATTGATAATTTTCTTAATTTTTTCATATCTAGGTTTTAAATTTATTACAGAAGCATTTCAACCTAAAGCAAAAAAAGAATTATGTATAAACTTAAAATGTCTTATTTTAATTGGAATCGCAACATCTCTTGATGCTTTTTCTGCGGGAATAACACTTTCTTTATACGGAAATAATATCCTTAAACCTGCAATATTAATTGCAATAATCACATTCTTAAATTCTAATCTCGGATTTTTTACCGGCGGAAAAATCAAGCATTTGTCTACAAAATATTTAGAAATTATTGCAGGTCTAATTTTATTAGGATTAGGAATAAAAGTTTTGTTATAGAAAATATTGTCGCATATAGACGTTTAAACTTCAAAAGTTGTGCCAAAATTAAAGAATCCGTTTTCTTTTGAATAACCTATTTTTATATCCAAATCCGGCATTGCGTTCCAACCTTTTTCTGCAACTTTGTCAAGCAATTCTTTTACATAGCTATATGCTGCGCCTTTGAAATCAAGTCCTACAGAAGTTGCATTCTCGATACCTTCTTTTAGTAATTCATTTACCCCTTGCCCGTCAGCTGTGTAATATTCTCCGTCTTTAAGTATCAATTCGGATAAATCAAGTCCTGTATATTCTTTGAGTGAAGTATAAGCATGATATTTCGTTCTTGCATCGCTGTCTACATTTTGATTTTGCATACCATAGTGCAAAAGATTTGTTGAATTGTTGTTTTTCTCTAATGCATTTAGGAGAATAGACTTCATGTTTAAATCATCAATACCGTCAATTTGAATTCCATTTACCCC
>CAMORE010000089.1 GCA_946623365.1 uncultured Acinetobacter sp. | reverse complement strand
TGGATTGGAAATCGGGTGGACTTGTGGGGTACGATATTATGCTTGAAGAATGTACACAAAATATCGCGTCTGCTCTGCGTAATGCAATATTAAAAATGGATCATATTCCTGAATATGTATATCAAGATAACGGCAGAGCATTCAAGAGTAAATTTTTTAACGGGGATAAAAAGTTTGAAGAACTCGGATTTACAGGTGTTTACAACAAACTTGGAATAAAACCTGTTTATGCCACACCATACAACGCTCGAGCCAAAGTCATCGAGCGTTTCTTTTTGGATTTTCAGGAAAGTTTTGAAAAGCTGATTCCAAGCTATATCGGGACAAGCATTGAAAATAAGCCGGCATATTTGATGCGAAACGAAAAGTTGCACAAAAACATCCACGAAAAATACAGTTTTACTCCAACCATTGAACAGGCACTTAAAATGATTGATAAATGGCTTGAATTCAAACACTCGCAACCTTGTCCGAACGCAAAAGATAAAACAATTCAAGAGGTTTTAAATGAAATTGAAAAGCAAAATATTGATGAAAACTCGCTTGACGATTTGATGATGGCACAAGAGATAAAATCAATCGGCAGGAACGGAATCAGGTTTTTGAAAGCGGATTATTTTGATGAGGCACTTTATGGTATCAAAGAGAAAACCGTCATAAAGTACAGTCTGTTCGACCTTTCATATATTAAGGTTTATTCGATGAAGGGCGAATTTATATGTAAGGCAAACCGCATAACAGAAACGCATCCGCTTGCGTATCAAATGGGCGATATTAAAGATATTGAGGATTACAAACAAAAGATAGAAAAACAACAGGCACTTCGCAGAAAGACGATTAAAGCAGTTCGAGAGCATTTTAATTTAGAAGATATGGATTATCTTGAAAAAGAATTGATGCAAAATATCCGCTTGCCTCAACCCGAACCGATTAAAGAAATAACTGTGCAGCCTGAACCAAAGCCAAAACAGGATTTTGAACCAAAAGTTAAAACCTCAATCGTTGCAAGGCCAATATTTAAATCTTCTTACGAACGCTACGAATGGCATATGCAAAATGGGTGCATTTGCCCTGAAGATAGAACGTGGCTTGCAAATTACATAAAATCAGACGAATACAAAGAAATATACGGAAAGGAGCAGTAATGAAAAAGGTCTTCGTAAAAACAAACAATGTAAAGCGGTTCATCACGATGATGAACAACCTGCAAAACCGAGCGGAAGGAGTTCCTGGGATGGGTTTAGTTTATGGTGAGCCGGGGTTAGGCAAAACTCAAACAATAAATTGGTGGGCTTTTAAGAATAATGCAATACTTGTCCGATGCACCCAGCTTATGACCGCTCGGTGGTTATTAAATGAAATTATGGATGAAATGGGTGAAGTTAACTGTGGGCGATTAGCAGATTGTTTCAAAATTATTATAAGGAACCTGTTAACTGAACCACAAGTAATAATTGTTGACGAAGTCGATTATCTGGCGATTGATTCAAGAGCAATAGAAACATTAAGGGACATTCACGATAAGACGAATGTCCCTATTATTTTGGTTGGAATGTCAAATGCTAAATCAAGGATAAAAAGGTTTAAGCATTTATACGACAGACTTTCTGAAATAGTTCAATTTAAGCCGTTTTCTAAAAGTGATATAGCAGGAATTGTTAAAGAATTATCCGAAATTGAAATGACAGAATGTGCTATAAAATGCATTTGCGCTAATGTTAACCGATTTCGTCAGATAGTAAAAATTATAAATAAAGCTGAATGTTATGCAAAAGCAAACGGCTTAAATTCTATTGATGAAATTATAATTAAGGAGATTTTAAACGATGAAGCAACAGATAAAGAAACTGTGCAAACAACTGAGCAGGTTTAATTTTGATGAAATTGCAAGTATTTTAGAACTTCCTGATGAAAAAATCCAAAACATCTTACAGGAATTGATAACAGAAAAAGTTATAAGCAAAATTTCTGATACAGAATTTGCTTACGTTCCTGATATTGTTTCATATCCACAGGTTGAAATGTTGTCGCAAAAACAATCACCAAAACAACCCAAACCAGAATTGTGTTTTGATATTACAACATTATTATCTGATAACAAAGAAGCACAGGAATTATTTAATAATGCTGCAGAATACAATAAACGCCATATTATAAAATGCTTAAATTTATTCAGATTAACAAGCGGTTTGTCGTTTAAAGAAACCTCAAAGATGCTGAATGAAATAGCCAAGAAAAATCCGGATTATAAAATGGGATATAGCACTTTTATAAGATGGAAATCATCTTACGCAAGAAACGGCTTATTGGGTTTGATGAAAGCTTATAATCCACCACAGCATAAGAGTTTAGTAACAAAAGAACAATTAAAAGAGTTTGAAGAAATCTATTTAACCCCAAAAAATTATTCGGTCAGAATCGCTTGGGAGATATTAAGAAGCAGACACCCAAATGAACAAATTTCAAGTGTTCAATCTTTTAGAAGAGCCCTGACTAAAAACTTTTCTGCGGAATATATTAAGAAAAGACGAAGCGAAAGTTTAAAACTTCCCGAGCTTCGCAAAATATCTTCAGTTGAAACAGATAAAATAACATACGAAAAAGTCTGCACGGCGTTTGATGATTACCTGAAAACGCTTGAAAATAAGCAAGATGAAAATTCGATTTGTGCAAGAGGTTATATCCAAAACCACTTATATCCATATTTTAGCAAATACAAGTTTAAAGATATTACGCAAGAAACTTTGATTAATTATCAAAGTAAAATGTTATCAGAAGGTTATTCCGTTGCAAGTATAAAGCGGTTTATAAGCACATTTCAGAAAATTATGAAAAAATATTCAAATGCCAGTCATCTTCTGTTTTCGACACAAGAAACCATTTTACCCTCACTTGAAAACAGAGTTTTAACTGATTCAGAAATTCAACAAATAATTAAAGACGATAATAAAATACAGGAATTATGGATTTTAGCAACTGGAATAAATATAGCTGAACTTGGGGCAATATATTATACGGATATTAATTTTAGCGATAAAACCGTAAATATAAGCAAATTCAAAAACAAAGGAAATGTCGAAAATATCAGAGCAAAATATAAGATAAGAATATTAAAAATACCGGATATTTTATTTAATAAAATACCTAAAAAGAAAAAGGGATTGCTTTTCAAAGATGTTAAAATAGACAATTTTGACCTGTTGTTAAACACTCACATAAAACTGTTGCTTGATAAAAACGTGCAAATAAACATAATCAGCAGGAATTTAGGCTTTTATAAACTAACGGATTTTGAAAGCAGGTACAACTTCTTACTTCCTCAAAAATTGAATAATAATTTTCAGATTTTATAACTTTCCAGTAAAAAAATGTAATTTTATCCAAAATTTTCCTGTAAAAAAGTGTAAGATTTGCTCAATTTTTCGTGTAAAAAAATGTAAGTCAAATCTTAAAATCAGTGCTATAATTGGTGTTAGGAGATTGTGAGTTTATGACCCAAATTGAAGTTTTAAAAGGCGATATAACAAAGTTAGAAGTTGATGCAATAGTTAATGCCGCAAATACAAGTTTATTAGGTGGTGGCGGAGTTGATGGTGCGATTCATCGTGCAGCAGGACCTGAACTTTTGGAAGAATGCAGAACTTTAAACGGTTGTGAAACAGGACAGTCAAAAATGACAAAGGGTTATAATTTGCCTGCAAAATATGTAATTCACACTGTCGGCCCAGTCTGGCATGGGGGCAATAAAAACGAGAGAGAGCTTCTCAAATCCTGCTATAACACATCTTTGAATTTAGCAAAAGAAAACGGGATTAAAACGATAGCTTTTCCTGCTATCTCCTGCGGAGTTTATCACTTTCCATTAGAAGAAGCTTGTGAAATTGCTACTAATATAATTCGATATTTTGTTGATAAAAATAAATGTTTGGATAAAGTTATATTTGTTGATATTAACGACAAAGTTATTCAAGTATACAATGAAGTGGTTGATATAAATAAAAGATGTCAAGAATTACCAATTATTTTTCCACATAATTATGAATGGGGCGGAGGAACTGCTAATTGTAAGGAAGATGAAATTCCTCAACTCCCTTACATCAAATTTGCTGCGAATGATATAGCTTGGTTACAGGCATTTTATAAGCTAAATTTAATTGATTACTACTATATGCAACACACAAAAGACTATGACTTGGTACACAAGGATATAAACATAATGACAAGAGAGGATATTCTGTCTTTATTAACATATTACATTAGACAAGATAGATTCTGTGAAGGCTTATTAGCTGAAAAAATTAAATCTGGCAAGATTACTAAACTAGTAGAAAGATTGCATGAAATTACAAAAGAGTAACTATGGACATTTTAGACAGATTATCAAAATCAAAATTCAGGAGTAGATTCAAACTTCGAGCAAAAGAACTTGAATATATCAAGGACAAAGGTCTTGATACTATTTATTCTCATGCCTGTGATTTTATTCGGGATAGAGTCGCTCCGGCAGAGCCTGTTAATGATGGTAAACAAACTCCAATGCGAGGTCATCCTGTTTTTATTGCCCAACACGCAACCGCCACCTGCTGCCGCGGCTGCATCGAAAAATGGCATAAATTTTCCAAACACAGAGAACTAACACAAACCGAACAAGAATATCTTGTTTCAGTAATTATGGAATGGATAAAGAGACAAATTAATTCAAACCACGTTTTATAACAGTTCAAAATATGTTCAAATCCATGTTTGTGATACCCTAAAAGAAAAAGGAGTGGAGTATGACAGTACCAAGTTATCAAGATTTTATGTTACCAACACTTAAACTTATAGCAGATAATTGCGAACACAAAAGCAGAGATATTGTTGAGCGGGCTGCCGATATGCTTGGTTTGTCAGAAGAAGATAGACAAGAAAAGTTGCCGAGTCAAACACAAGCAACATATTATAACCGTGCTATGTGGGCAAGAACATATCTTAAAAAGGCATGTTTGCTTGATTATCCGGCAAGAGGTGTAATAAAAATTACTCAGCGAGGTATTGATTTACTAAAAACAAATCCAGAAAAAATAACAAAAAACTTCTTGCTTCAGTATGATGAATTTAGAGATTTTCAAAATACTGTTAATACTGAACAAAGTGAGACAAATATATCAGAATCAGTTGAAGAACAAAAAACTCCGGATGAGCTAATTGCAGAAGCAAGAGCGATATTGACTTCTCATTTGGAGGCAGATCTATTATCTAAAATCACAGAAAATTCCCCAACATTTTTTGAAGAACTTGTTGCAAAATTATTATTGGCAATGGGGTATGGGGGTTCAGAGAAAGACATCTTACAAAATCGTGGCAAATCCGGTGATGAAGGAATTGATGGAATTATAAAACAAGATGTATTAGGTCTGGATAAAATATATATTCAAGCAAAAAGATGGTCAGGTAATGTTTCTCGTCCTGAAGTTCAGAAATTTGTTGGTGCTGTACACGGACAAAATGCAAATCGTGGAGTGTTTATTACAACTTCATCCTTTACCAATGAGGCTAGAGAATATGCTAATAACATAAATTCTAATATTATCTTAGTTGATGGCAAAAAACTTGCTAAATTGATGATTGAGTATAATGTTGGAGTTCAGGTAAAAGATACTATTCAAATAAAGAAAATTGATGAAGATTTCTTTATTGAAGGTGAGTAATAAGGAAGTAAATTTTGTCAAGAAAAAGATCTTGTGGTTCATTAAAAATACAGTTAATAAAAAAATCTCGAGAATCAGCATTATCTGCAGTGCAAATTTTTAACAATCCAAATATTTTATTTAAATCAGAAACTTATATTGTATTAATGATAATTGCTTGGACATATTTACTTCATGCATATTTTAAAGAAAATAAAATTGATTATCGGTACATAGATAAAAAAAGATCTACAGATAAAAGAATAATTTACCAAACTCGTGATGGAGATTATTTATATTGGGATTTAAGTAAGTGCTTAAAATATGATCCGCTACCGTTGAGTAAAAATTGTATAAATAATCTTAATTTTTTAATTGGATTAAGAAATAAAATAGAGCACAAAATGGTTGGAGAATTAGATGATGCTCTAAGTGCACGTTTTCAAGCTTGCTGCTTAAATTATAATAAATATATTGCAGAATTGTTTGGTGAAAAATTCGCTATTGATAAATATTTATCTTTCTCTCTTCAGTTCTCAAAATTGAGTAAAGAGCAACGAGAATTAATTGAGGATTATGATTTGCCTGAAACGATTGAAACATATATAAAAACGTTTGATTCTGGATTGACTTCGGAAGAGTATAATAGTGAAGAATATGCAACCAGGTATTTGTTTGTTCCTAAAACTACAAATAGACCAGGACAAGCCGATAGAGTTATTGAATTTGTAAAAGAAAATACAAATTTAGCTGATAATATTAATAAAGAATATGTTCTTATAAAAGAAGCTGAAAAAACGAAATTTTTAGCTGGACAAATTGTAAATGCAATGAAAGCCAAGGGTTATACTAAATTTAATTTTCATAAACATACAGAGTTATGGAAAGCAAATGATGCAAAAAATCCTGTAAAATGCTATGGTGGAATTGTTGCTGGAAAACATTGGTATTGGTATCAATCTTGGTTTAATTTTGTTGAGGAGCATTGCAAAAAGCATAAAAGCTGGTATTTATAAATTTTTAATTACATTTTTTCAATATACCAGTTACTATTTCCAAAATGATTAAAATTCCAATGTAATTCAAAATAAAAATTAAACTCCAAAGAATTGTCGTCTTTGAAGTTCCAGGAATATTTATTCAATTGTGTTTTGCGATAACTTTCAAACGCATCTTGAATTTCTTTTGCAAATTTTATCCTGAATTCAGAATATGGAATATCAAGTGTTTCTTTAGTCAATTTATTTTTCAAAATCATCTTCAAACCCTCTTATATTATCAAGTTCAATGTTGTAGCGTTTGCCATTCTTATCTACGCAAGTTGCAAAATCGACCGTTCTATCGGCAAACTTGTTCTCCCATAAACAAATCAGCAAACCGATTTCTTGTGTTTTAAGATTCAAAATCTTTGTCCCATATAGCTTATAATCTTTTTCGACCATAATTTATCCTTTCGTTATTTGAATATCTGCGTATATCTCATCCGGCTTATCTGCGTCAATCAAAAAATTTTTATCAAACACATATCTTTCGCCATCCGGTGCTACGCAGCCGACGATATTAGGTTCACCAAAACCTAAAACCGTAAACTCTTCGCTATCTTTTTCAAACCAACCTTTTAGCTTTTTTAATCTGTACTTTTTGCCAATTTCAATCATAGTATGCTCCTTTTAAGTTATACCATTCATCGCTCTTTCAGAGGGAAACATCAACTTAATGTATCTAAAACGTATCATTAAGACACATTCAGGACTTGATGTTTCTGCGAAACAGAGTTATCCTGTGTATGCACCCTAATTTATTGTTTTTTAAAGGAGATTAATTATGAAAAAACTAGCACTGGCACAAGATGCCTTAGAGCTTTATGCTGAAAAATTTATGCCGTTAAATGAAATTGCAAAAAAGTTGAAGGTGAATGAAAAAACGCTGCGCCGTTGGAAAAAGGCAGATAATTGGGAAGAAAAGAAATATAGGTTCATCAAAACCCAGTCATCTTTGCACCAGGATTTGTTTAAGTTAGGCAGAGTGCTTTTGAAATCAATTAAAAATGATATGGCGATTGGTCAAAAAATTGAACCGCCCCGTATGTATTTTGCAATGAAGATTTTTAACCTGCTTAAAGTTGTTAAGGCCTACGAGGATGAAATTGCAGCAGAAAAACGCAAAATGGCAGAAACAAAACCGAAAGGTTTAACGCCGGATGTAATCAGAGAAATTGAAAAAAGTGTTTTAGGGATTCACTATGAAGAATAATTTTTCTATAAGCCGATTTTTAGCTGAAATTATTTAAAAATGAGGATTTATATATAAAACGAATTTAACCCCTCTTAATCGGCGAGTTGAACACCTTTTGAACAACATTTGAAGTGGGTTCGAACTCCAATTATTCTTCAACTTCTTTTTCATGGTCAATAAAGAATGCGTTTAGCACATCTGCATCATTTCGCAGATGTTTAACTACCGGCGCAAGATTGTAGCACTCTTCAATCTCCGGTTGATTCGCTACGAAGTAATCAATTACAACTGCGGTGTTGTAAATATTTTCTGACCACTTGCTTAACTGCTTAAACTCTTTTGGAGTAATATTAAATCCGACTTTTTCCATATTTGTGCCTCCTTTGACACACAACATTAGCGTGAAAGGAGAAAGAAAGCATTGAAATCTTTACATAGCAACACATTTATAATGTTTTTTGATAATTTACAGTAACCTTTGTAGTAACCTTATTTTTATCCTATAGGATTTGATAATATAATAAGAAGTTTTGTAAATCTTTTGTTACACAAGGGTTGCGAGGCATGAAGACATAGTAAATAATAATTGTAGTAGACACACTAATAAATACAAGTAGGTAAAGGATATGTATAGCCAAAGAGACAGCTTACAAATTGAATTAGAAAAAATTGAAAAC
>CAMORE010000088.1 GCA_946623365.1 uncultured Acinetobacter sp. | reverse complement strand
TTATCAAGAGCAGAAGTAGCTTCATCCAAAATAACAATAGGAGCATTTCTTAACATTGCTCTTGCGATTGCTACACGCTGTCTTTGACCGCCTGATAAAGTAGTTCCTCTTTCTCCAAGTTCCGTATCTATTCCGTCAGGAAGTTCCGATATAACATCTTGTAAATGAGCTGATTCTACTGCTGTTTGTAATTCTTGCTCTGTAGCATTAGGATTACCCATCATAATGTTGTCTCTGATAGTTCCGCTAAAAAGGAAATTATCTTGGAAGACCATTGAAATATTTTGTCTTAAGGATGAAAGAGTATACTCTCTAATATCGACATCATCAATTTTTATGGAACCTGATTGTATGTCATAAAATCTTGGAAGCAGGTTAACTAATGTAGACTTGCCGCCTCCTGAATTGCCGACTATAGCTAAAGACTCGTTTTTATTAACAGTTAAGTTTAAGTTCTTTAAAACAGGATGTTCCGGAATATATTCAAAATTAACATTTTCAAATTTTATATTGTTGTTTAATCCATTAAGGGTTCTTGCATTCGGTAAATCTTTAATTTCAGGTTCCAAATCAAATAATTCAAATACACGACCCATTGCAACAAATATAGCTTGTATATTTGTTAGAGTATTTCCGAGAGTTTTAACAGGTTTATAAAGAAGTAAAAGAGATGTTACAAAAGATGCAAAACTACCTGCTGTCATGTTTCCTGAATTAATCAAATAAGTACCTACTCCTAAAACGGTTGCAATACCGAATGATGCAATAATGTACATTATCGGTGACATCCAGCCTGCACGTTTATATAAAGCCATATTTACATTAAAAGCATCCCAGTTTTGTTCTACAAAGTACTTATTTTGTCTTTCCTGCAAACCGTATGCAGCCATAACTTTATTACCGGAATAGGTTTCATTGATATTTGTAGTAATATTTCCTCCGATAACCATATTTTTATTGGAAGCACTTTTTATGCGTTTTCTGATTAAAGCTATAGGCACGAAAGCTACACAAAGGACAACAACTCCGATAATAGCAAGACGCCAAGAGCTGTATAACATTACGGTAACTAAACCAAGAGCACCAAAAAAGCTTGTTGTAATTATTTTTACTTGTTCTACAATTCCGTTAGAAGCTGTTATAGGGTCATTCATGTATCTGGAAATAATTATGCCGGAAGAATTTTCATCAAAAAATTGCGGATGCATATTAATTAATCTTTTGAACAAATCAAATTTTATATCGTTTGTAATTCTTTGGCTTGTCCATGTTGATAAATAGCCGTTAAGATATCTCAGCACTCCTTGAAATGCGGCAAATAAAATGACACCAATAGGCAGTCCTATTGCCATTTGCAAAGTTGTTATAACAAAGTGATGATTCATTAATGTGAATTCACAATCTTTTCCTCCGACTACATAATCCATATATGGTTTAAGGGCAAATGCCGTAACGCCATCCAATAAACCAAGAGGTATTGCTACCAAAAATCCGAGCAAAACTCTGAACCAATATTTTTTGATATACGGCCAAATTCTTGACATTAACCATCTGTATTTAAATGAATTTTGAGCTGTAGTTGCTGATAATTTCATATTACTTATTCTCTCCCTGACTAATAATTCCTATAATTATATTATCATAAAAAATTTATTCATATAAATGCTTGATTTAATAATGCTGAAATGCTTTATTTTTGACTATTTTAGAAATTTATTAAGTTTGACAAATCCGGAAAGTTGGCTTTATGTCAGGATTTGGTGGGGAGGGAATTATCAAACTACAAGGGTAAGCAAAATGGCGAAAACGGATTTTTGACGGTGTTCGGCTATTTTGAGGTTGTAGGTTGGGTGAAACCCAACCTACAGGCTTTTAATACATTTTTTATAAGAAAGATGCCCGATTTCTCAAACCACTTGTAAAGAATTCTTATTCCATTTGCTGTTTTATAAATGCTAATGATTGTTATAAATATATTCATCCGCAAAAAGTCATTTGAATATATGTTATAATAGGTTTATGAAAAAATTTTTAGTTATATTCTGTATATTATTGTTTAGTACTTTGAATTCAATCGAGGCAAGTTCTATTAATCCTGCTTTGTATCAGTCAATGACAAATCGTTCGTACAGAAATAATTATAACAGGCAGGTAAACAATAGAGTAATGCCGTATTGGCAAGCGCAGGCTAATTATTCAACCAGAGGAAAAATTTATCAAAACTATTCAAGTTATAACAATTATCTCTACCGTCATAATACATCCGTAAATTATAACAGAGGACAGAGATGATAAATATTGATTTTTTAACCTTAAAAGCATTTTTAATTGAAAATATAGATTTTTTAATCGGAGCAAGAATACAAAAGATTCAACAGCCTACAAGGAAAGATTTTATTCTGTCTTTAAGAAGTGTCGGTAAATCAAGAAAATTATATATAAATATTTATCCGCAGATTTATCACATATGCTTCATGTCGAAAGAAAACGAAGAAAAAAGGAATCTAATTATTCCTCAAAAACCTCCAATGTTTTGCATGCTTTTAAGAAAATATCTTGAAGGAGCAAAAATATCTGATGCAAAAGTTGTTGATAAAGAACGAATTTTAGAACTTCATTTTGAAACATATGATGAATTATCTCAGGAAAGGTTCTTATGTCTAGGAATAGAACTAATGGGTAAACATTCAAATTTGATTTTATATGATAAAGAATCTTCAGTTATAATCGGATGTGCACATAATGTAGGTTCCGAAAAAAGCAGATACAGAGAACTGCAAGGCGGATTAAAATATGTATATCCTCCAAAAGGTAATGCAGGACTTTCTGTTGAATTAAAAAAACAATTTAGCGGCTTATCTGAAAAACAAGCAGATGACTATTTGAATAGAAATTCTTTTAATCCGGCTATAAAAGGAGAAAGGTATACGCTTTTTAGTGAATTGTTAGAAGGTTCTTCTCCGCAGCTTAACGTTAATCAAATGTTGGATAATTATTATTCTTTCTATCAAGAACAAATAAATCTCAAGATAGAAAAAACTAAGCTAATAGAGATAGCAAATGCAAAATTAAAAAAATGTAAAAATTCTGTATCTAAAATAACATCACTTCTTCAAAAAAGAGATAATACAGATAAATATAAACTATATGGTGATTTATTAACAGCTAATTTATATAAAAAATGTGATTTTCAAAAAAGTATAGAAGTATTCGATTACGTTAATAATAAAGATATTATAATCGAACTTAACGAAAATATGACTTTGAGTGAAAATGCTCAAAGGTATTATAAACTTTATACAAAGTCTAAGACGACAAAAGAGAAATCTGAAGGAATGCTCTCTTCTTTGTATATTGAAAAAGAGTATTTGGAAAATATTTTATACAGCATAAATACTGCATCAAAACTCGGTGACTTGAAAGAGATAAAAACAGAATTAGGGTTAGATACAGAAATTGTAAATAAAACAAAAAAACAAGAAAAAACTGTAGTTGAAAAAGTTTTGATAGATAATTTTGAAGTTTATATCGGTAAAAACAATAAACAAAATGATTACATAGTTTCAAAATTAGCAAAAGATGAAGATTACTGGTTTCACACAAGATTATGTGCAGGTTCGCATATTCTTTTAAAAACTAATGGTTTAGAACCGGATGAAAAAATTATTTTTGAGTGCTGCAAGCTGGCTCGCAAATTCTCATCAGCAAGTCAACCCTCAAAAGTCGGTGTAATATACACAAAAGCTAAAAACTTACGCAAACCGCCGGCTGCTCCTTTAGGGTATGTAACATATAAAAACGAAAAAGAAATTCTGGTTTAAATTTACGGAATACATAAAATTGGTCTTCCAAAGTCTACACGTTTAATCCGTATTTTTTTATTTTCAATTAATTCTTCTATAAGTTTAGTAATATCTTTTTGTCTGCGGCCTTTAAGTGCTGCAAAAAACTTTGATTCTCCGGCTTTTGCATGGAATTCGTTGTTGCTTATGCTTCTGCTTCCTGCAAGAATTTTTGTAATTCCGCTTTTACCGTACATTCCGTTAAATTCTTCAATACAATTTAAAATAATATTCTTTGCTTCTTCATCTGTCACCAGAGTTTCATTTTCGTCATCTTCAAGCTGAAACTCTAATTGCCCGTTTAATTCTACATCTCCTACTTCTTCCAAACGATTGTAAAATTCTGCAACCTTGTCTTCGACCATAACTTTGTCAGGCGAAAAAGATTTTAAGTATAATCCGTCAAGAGTCTTCACCCTGCTTATTGCAACGTATGCCTGACCCTTTTCAAATATTTTGGAACAATCTACAACTAATTTATCCAAAGTCATACCTTGAGATTTGTGAATAGTAATTCCATACGCAAGTTTAAGCGGGAATTGAGTTCTTTCAGCGTAAACTTTATCGTGATAGTAATATTCAAATTTATGTCTTGGAATATCCGCTTCAATTCCGTTATCAAATTTTATTGTAACAGTACTTTCATTAAATCGTTTAATAATTCCGCAAGAACCGTTTATTAACCCCTTGTTGAAATCCATATTAACCAGAAGCATTACTCTTGCGCCAAGTTTTAGTGCAATTTGTTTATCAGCTCTGCAATTTTTTCCAAAGATTTCTAAAATATAATTTTCACTTTCCGTAAATCCTGAATAAACAAGTCGTGAGCCTCTGTAGACTCCGTCTTCTGCATCAAATATTTTTACAGGTTCATCTATCATATTAAATTTTGCCAGATTGTATCTGTCTGCTTCATAATTTGTGGAAAAAATATGTAGAATATCGGTTTCAAAAGTATTAAGGGATGTTTCTCTTGATTCCAAAAGCTTTATGTCATCATTATTTAAACAATTAGTTCTCATATGCGAAAGAGCATTAATTAAATCCTTTTCACTCTGTCGATAATTATGTTTTAGGACTACGTTTTTTAATTTAAAATCATCCCATAAATTTGATTCAAAACAAAAACGCCTTTGATGAATATTAGTGTTGTCAAATAAATTATTATTTAGTTCCGCTTTTTCTCCGTTTCCTTCAACCGGCGGTAATTGATAAAAATCTCCGATAAATAATACTTGTATTCCGCCAAACGGTTCATAGGATTCTCTTATTGCCTTCAATACTTCATCAACATATTCAAATGTTTCAATGTTAAGCATTGATATTTCATCTATAGCCAAAATTTTACAGTTTAGTATTTGTTTTAGAGTGGAAGGGCGTGTTTTAATTTTTTCTATAGTCTTATAAACCGGATTTTTGCATAATCCGACTCCTGCCCAGGAATGTAGTGTTTGTCCTTTAACATTTACGGCTGCAATTCCTGTAGTACTTGTTATAGTTAATTTCTTTTTAAATTCCTCTTTTAGTTTATTTAAAATATAACTTTTTCCTGTCCCAGCAAAGCCTGTTAAAAATACATTTTCGCCGTTTTGTAAAAGAGTCAGTACTTTTTTATAATCTGTACTTTCTTCATCATTTGTTTTTTCTCTTTGTTTTAATTTTTTATCAATTTTGCTTATAACTTCGTATTCGTCTGCATATTCAGCTTCTTTTGAAAAATCTATTTGGTCGAAGTTTACAATTTTATATTCGCAGACCTCACCTTTTCCGTTAATTCTTGTAAAATTTATCGGTTGTTCATTTGGTTTTAATTCATGTTGCAGCTTGTTTTCAGAAATCCACTGAGTAGAATTAAAATTTTTTAATAACCGATAGCACTCCAAAATTCCCTGAGAAATTGCGTGAAATTTTCTTCCGTCTTTATTTGTATGTATCTCCGGAATTATGTTTTCAAGTTTAGCCGCAAAATCCGTTAACTCTTGATAATTTACACTATCAGACGTCAAATATTCCAGTAGTTCTGTCGGATTTTCAAAAGATACTTCCATATCATAAATTTAATATAAATAAGTGTTTTTATCAATTAAACGCATTTAAGCTAAATAACCTTCAGGATTATTAATATTTGGCATTCCGTCAGGTTTTGTTATATCAATACCTTTTTCTTTGCAAGCCAGCTCAATTACTTCTTCTTCGTGCGGTAAAATATGTTCAAACAGATTGCTCAGTCCCATTGGAATTCCAAGTCCTGCAAGAGTTGCAATTGTCGCTGCAGCCGGAGCCGCCCCGACTGCGACACCCGTTAAAATAGCAGGTATAATAAAATATTGAGCTGCTTTCGGTATACTTTTCACCGTTTCAAGAATTCCTGATGTCCAATTTAAACCGGTTACTTTTTGAGCCGAGCGATTATATGAAAGTTTAAAAGCGCTTGGCACCTTAGAAAACTCCGGAATTGAAAAAATTCCCATCAAAACTCCGTTTAATCCTTTTCCTTTTCCGCCGAGTTTTCCTGCCGCAGTTACGGCACGAACTCCTGAAACTGCACCTGCAGCTGTTACCATATTGAAATCTCCTTATATAATTCCCTTACACTTATATAAAGTTTTTCTTTATTAAAAAATTGTTATATTGTTACGAAAAATTTACAATTGATGTATAATTAAATTATGTCAAAGAATATTTTTATAACAGCAACAGGAACTGATATAGGTAAAACTTACGTTTCTGCATTAATCGTAAAAAAAATGAGAGAAAGCGGGTTTAATTGCGGCTATTTTAAACCAGTGTTAAGCGGTGTACTCGAAAAAGACGGTATATTGATTGAAAGTGATTGCAATTATGTTGTTAATACAGCAAAACTCCCGACAACAGCAAATGATTGTGTTGCTTATTGGTGGGAAGAAGCAGTCTCTCCTCATCTTGCGGCACAAAGATTTGGACAGAGCATAGATATAAACAGGATTCTGAATAAATATAAAGAAAAACAAAATGAATATGATTATTTATTGATAGAAGGTGCAGGTGGAATTACTTGCCCTTTAAGGTTAAATAACGGTGAAAAATATCTGCTTAAAGATTTAATTAAAGATTTAAATACTGAAATTATTATTATAGCTGATGGCGGTTTAGGAACTATAAATTCAATTTTATTAACTGTAGAATACGCAAAGGCTAATAATATTCCGGTTAAAGGAATAATTTTGAATAACTATGAACCAAATAACTTCATGCATCAGGATAATTTAAAACAAGTCGAGTATTTAACAGGATTAAATGTCATAGCTACAGTAGAAAAAAATCAAAATGATATAAAATTATTAAATGAATATTTTTGTTAGACAACATCCATTATGTAAATTTATTGTCGTATGTGAAGACAGAGAGTTTCTCAAATTATTATTGATTTACCTTTACAAATTGTTATAATAAAATTATGGACGGCTTTAATGTTGGAAAAATACTTGCAGGATTAAGAAATCCCGAGTTATATTTGAGAAGAATGAAGCAAGAAGGTGTAGGACAAGGTGAAAGTTTGTTTAATTCTACTTTTTCCCAAGCTAAACCAAATATAGCCCAGCCTAATCCTTTGAACAATTTAATTTTGAATAACCAGCTCCAAATGAATCAACTTGCAAGTATGGATAGGTCCGTATATATCAAAAATTTACTTGGACTCCCTCAAACATTAGGAGATATTTTAAGATTGGCACAAGGTAATATGCCAATTTCCACCAATACATTAATGTTAAATAATATTAATGAAAATCTGATAAAAAGCCAACAAATATTGTCACAAATTTTTGATGAAACTGTAGAATTAACCCCAGAAAAGATACAGAATCAACTAATTCAGCAAGGAATAAATCAAGCATCCCAGCAAAAAGATGCAGTAACTCTGATGTTTAGCGGAATGATTCACTTGCCTGCAATATCCGAGATGATTCTCAAAAATAGCAAACAAGCCGTTTCAGGTTTAATTATTGCAATGGCATCTGCATCAAAGCATGGTATGACAAATGAACAAATTCGGGAAACCCTAAGTGTAATAAATTCTTGTGTTGCTATGGCAGAATCTGGTCAGCCTGCACAAACATTAAAAAGCCTGATGCTTTTGTATCTTCCTTGGCTTCCGCTCAATGAAGGGGTAGGATTTGATTTAGAAGTCGAAACTGAAAACGGTGAAAATGATTCAAATGACTCAAGACTTACGGTATTAATAAAAACCAAAAATTTCGGAAATGTAAAAGGAGTGTTTACTCTTACGACTTCAAACTCTGTAGATATTTATATCGTATGTTCTGAAGATTTCCCAAAAACTTTATTACAAAAAAGTCTCATGGATGAAGGCAATGCTCATTCAATGACTATGTCAATTGATGTTGAAGCGGTTCAGCCAAAAAATAATGAACGCAGCGAGAAAGCGGAAGCAAAAGTAAACTTATCCGCAACTAATGAGATGAATCCATATTTATTATTGATTGCTCATGCATTTATTCGAAATACAATATATATTGATTCAAACGGAATTATTGAAGATTCCGATGAAGAGAAGCAGCAAGACTAGACAATTTTTTCCCTAAATGTGTTGATAAGATGAGTGATTTTTCTGCAAATAATAACGGAAGATGGTTAACATTTCCTAAAACAGAAATGGTAGCATTTCTATAAAGTAAATCTCTGTGGACGCCGTCATTCACTAATTCATTCATTATTTTTTCCAATCTATGGGACAAATCTTCTATCCTCAGACTTTTTACCGAATTTTCGCTATTTGCCGGTACAAATGCCCAATTAATAAAACCGCCTTTTGATAAAAATTCATTAATTTCGTCTGTAATAATGCTTAATGATGCATGGTTATTTACAGCATTAAAGGAAATTAAATCCGCACCGGACTCAATAATTAATTGCCAATTACATTTTTCAAAACA
>CAMORE010000087.1 GCA_946623365.1 uncultured Acinetobacter sp. | reverse complement strand
TTATCAGTTGAACAATCATCTATAATAACAAGTTCAAAATCTTGATCTGTCTGATTCAGCACACTTTCGATAAAAAATTTTACGTATTTTTCATGATTGTAAGACGGACATATAATAGAAACTTTAGGCTTATTGTTCATGTTCGTCCTCCAAAGTTGCTATTATTCGAACCGGACAACCAGCCGCTATCGAATACGGTGGTATATCTGAAGTTACTATCCCACCCCCTGCTATAACACAACCATTGCCTATGCTTACGCCCTTTAATACTATAACATTATTGCCGATAAAAACATTATCGCCAATTTTTACAGGTTTATTTTTTATTGCTTTTGGATTGTCTCTATCTTGAACTTTTAACCCATGAAAATCACTATCAAAACACTGAAAGTTTGCACCAATTCTGCAATTTTTCCCAATTGATATTTTTTCAGCATTAGCTATTATAGTTGCATGATTGTTTATTATGGTTCCGTCTGAAATACTTATTTCAGCAGTTTTGTTTCTTGCTTCTATATGGGTATACAATTCAAAATAATCCGGCGACGGATAATATCCGAAAGCAACATTTTCTCCTATGACGACCTTACCTGCTCCGGTAAATAATGTTGGAGAATTTATATTCGGTGAACCTACTAAATTAGTATCAGATAATACTTCTTTGTATAACCATATTTTAAAATTAAAAAATTTTCTGTAATATTTTTTTATAAAGTTTTTAAGTTTATTGTTCATCTTATCTATTTCCGGAGATTTCTTTTTTATATTCTTCGTAATTTCTTATATATTCAGTTTCATCATACAATTCATTTGATAAAACCATTAAAACAGCATTATGAGAAAATTCATACATCTCTTTCCAGACCATTTTATCAAGATATAATGCTGTCATAGGATTGTTTAACAAAACATCGTCTATTTTTGTTCCGGTATCAATTTTTACTCTGCAAGAACCATTTATTACAACCAACAAAAACTTTGAACGTCTGTTTGCATGAGCTCCTCTTATAACATTTCCGCCTTTTGTATCGTATATATAAAAGCATCTTTTAACATCAAACGGACAATTTATTCCAGCTTCAAAAGAAATTAAACTTCCTCTTTCATCTCCATGTGAAACCAAGCTTATTAACTGATATTTCATACTTCTCTTTCCTTTATTTTGTCACCGATTAAAATAACATTGTCCGGAACGTCTTTGGCTACGACAGTTCCAGCTGCAACAAGAGAATTCTCACCAATTATTACCCCAGGAAGAACTGTTGCGTTGGCGCCTATTGATGCACCTTTTTTTATTGTTATACTCATAAACTTTTCGGGATAATGTTTTGACTTTGGATATTTATCATTACAAAATGTCGCATTGGGCCCTATAAAAACATCATCCTCTATTCTCATACCGTCATACAAGCTTACTCCGTTTTTAACGGTTACGTTATCACCTATTACAACATCATTTTCTATAAAGCAATTTGAACAAATATTACAATTCTTGCCGATTTTTGCATTTGGAAGCACAACGCAAAACTGCCAAATATTTGTACCTTCCCCTATATTTTTGCTTTGAACGTCTGAAAGTTGGTGTATCACTTAACTATCTCCTCTAGGAACGTATTATAATCTCTTATATATTCTTTTTCGTCGTAATAATCAGACGCAAGAACCATCAATTTGCACCCGTATGAAAAATGTCTCATTTCTCTCCACATATTTTTACCGATATAAAGACCTTGGTCAGGACGATTCAGCCAAACGCTTTCTCTTGTCTTTCCGTCATCTAATACAAACTGGCACGCTCCATCCATTGCAACAATTATTTGTTCCATGTTTTTATGAGCGTGAAAACCCCTATCTAAATCCGGAATTGTGTCATAAATCCAATAAACGCGCTTTATCTCAAATGGCACATTACGATTTCCCTCAAGAGATATCAACTTACCTCTTTCATCTCCAAAAACCTTCATGTCTATCAGTTTATAATTCAAAACGACTCTTTCTATTAATAGTGTTACAATATGATATTATCAAGTTTGAATTATAAAATGTATGCCATTAAAAAGCAGCAAATACCCGGTTTTATATTTATATTATGACATTTAAAATTTTTATTATTTCATATTGTTTCTCCTAATTTTTACCTTTATGCCTAAAATAGTAATTATTTTATAAATTCCTGTGTCAGAATTCTTTACAGAAAAAATATTTTCTAATAACGAATTTTTAGAGTAAGACAAATATTTTCTATATTTTTTCCCTAAAATCTTTTTAATACTATTTTGATAGTCATAATCATTTTTGTAGAGCAGTTTATCAAGCAGAATTGTAATAAAATTGCTATAAACAATATCTTTTTCTTTTTGTTTAAGGTTCTTTAGAATGTTATGAATCTTATTTAATGCAATAATTTTTCCTTGGCGAATTTTGTCAGTATTTAACGGATTCAAGCAGATGGAATTATCATTCTCTCTGTAGTAGTATTTAACATCCTTGCAAAAAGATACTTTTTTGCTGTTAATCATTGCTTTGATAAGCACAGGATTATCTTCCATATATACGTGTTCGTCAAAAAAATTATTTTTAAATAAATCTTTTTTGAATAATTTTGAACAAACTGAACCATTTTTAATATAAGTCATTTTTTTTACAAAATCGTCGGTCGTTATATTATTAAAATAATCAATTGGCTGCTGCTTATTAGTTCCGATTCTAAACAGTATACCGCAGGCAATATCAGAATTATTTTTTATACATAAATGGTATAAAGTCTCATAAAAATTATTATCTATCCAGTCATCAGGATCCAAAAAGCCTATATAAACGGAATCCGCACTATCGATTCCTGTATTTCGGGCTCCTCCAAGCCCCTTGTTATCTTGATTTATAACCCTTATTTGCGGATATTTTTCTTTAATATCAGCCAAACATTGCAATGTTTCATTGCTTGTTGAGCCATCGTTTACAATAATTAACTCAATGTCAGTCAGCGTTTGGTTTAATACCGATTTTACCGCATTCATGATTAAATTTGATTCAATATTAAATACGGGCATAATTATTGAAACTGTTTTCATTTTATCCTCAAAATGTCTTATTAAAATTCATGATATGACATAAAATAGCATTGTCAAGATGCTAAATATTAAATTTGTGGCACTAAGAACCGTTAAAATGATGTAAAACCTAATTTATAATTCATATAAGAGAGGGCTATATGGATATAATAAAAAAAGGATTTGGAGAACGTTTAAAAACGTATAGAAAGGTCAGAAATTACACTCAAGAAAAACTGGCAGAAGATATTGGAGTAAATTTAAGACAACTTGCAAGAATAGAAGCAGGAGAAAGCTTTGTTACTGCAGAAACATTATTCAGAATTTGCTCAGTCTTAGAAGTTTCTCCGAAAGTTTTATTTGATTATGATATAGAAACCGAAATGTTTACGGACGGAACTAACAATCAAGTTTATTTTAACGTTATAAAAAGCGGTAATATAGTAAAACTTATTCCTACAAGCAGTGTTGCTGACACACCACAGACCTTTGCTGGTTGTAACAATTCTGATTTTGATACCAGAATGCAAAATATGGCTAAAAAATTAAAAAAAGAGATTTATGTTGATGAAATTGAAGATGGAATTCCTTTTCAAAGAAAGATTTATAAACAAAATGGTCAAATTGAAACTATAATTAATGACAAAACAAATAAGGAATATGAAAACTTAAAACAAAAAATTTTAAAAATCGCAAAGGATAAAGAGAAGCTAGAATATATAAGTTTAGCATACGAATCATTACATAGCAGAGAAGCACTTAATGAATTAAAAACATTAATAAAAGGCATTGAACTTACGCTAAATTAGTTTTATATTGTTAATATATAATTCATCACCGTCTGCAATGTGAACAGATTTGAATGCCTTGTGTAATTCATCATAACTTAATACATCAAAACAGTTATTCAACCGTGGAGTTTTGTATCTCGTACATATATTCCAACAATCTGTTTTTATATCATAATGCACAAAAGATTCAGACTGTACCATTTGATGTTCTTGGAAAAATGAAATTTTTGATATTTTTTGCATCAATATATCTTTTAAATTTTCAAAAATATCTTTTGAATATTTATCCATCGGTGTGTCCTTGCTGCCTATAAGAAGTCCTCTTATATCTTCACTGTGAATTATATTAGACAAGGTATTCCCGATGTTTTTTATATTTTCAAAGTTTTTTAATGTGTCTAATATGTGAAATCCCAGTGCATTGTTTTTTGTGTCAGTTAGTCCGCCTGCTGTGCAAGTTCTGACAGATTCCGTATAAAAATTACTTGCTTTTATATATAAGGGGGCTTCAGTTCCATAGGGAACATAGTGGTTACTTTGTCTTATAATTTTTTGAAATTGGTTATAACTGACAAAGTTTATTTTGGATTTGAATGAAATATTATTTTCCATATTATATATAAAACCCTTGAAAAAAATATTTGTCATTTCTTTCTAAAAAAATATAAAAATACCGCAACATTTTTGCGGTATTTTTATATTTTTTACAAAAGTACATATTTAGTTTGCATTGTTTCTTTTTTCAAACGGAGCAGGATTCTGCTGCTCGTCAAAGTTTCCCATATCAGGTCTTTGTTCTCGGTGTCCCTTATTAAAGTGGTGATGACCATGTTTAAACGGACAAGGTGCTGCCATGTAAGGATGTCCGCCAAACATTTGACCGCAACGGTGCGGACACATCATTGGCGGTTTATGAAGTGCTGCAAATAAGCTGAGTGCAGCATAAAATCCGACAAAAGTTCCGAGTGCGATTGTTAAAAAGTTCCTAAAACCTTCACTTTTACAAAAACATTTACATTCTTCTTTGTTTTCTGTTACAATTTTTTCTTCTTCTGACATAATTACTCTCCTTTAAGTTAAATACGTAATTCACAACTTACATACAGTAAACGACAAAGAAAATTATATTGTTCATTTTTATAAGATAATGTTGATATTTTAAAATATAACTATATTAGCGGAGAAAAAACTTTGTAATATAAGTATATTGCTACCAATATAATAAGCCATCCGCTGAATTTTACAAACTTATCGGTTATATTTGAGAATTTTTTAATATTTTTAAATGTTGAAGTGAATAACCCTGCAATAATAAGTATCAATCCTTGACCGATTGCGAACAGAAACAACATAATTACAGCTGCTGCCAAGTTTTTACCCATAGCAGCAAAAACCATAATTCCTGCAAGTATTGGTGTTGAGCAAGGAGTCCCTGCCAGAGCAAACGCAATACCTAAAAGAATCGGATATAAAAATAGTGAACTCGTATTATTTTTAGGCATTGATTTTATTATCACAGGAATTTCAAAATCAAGAATGTTTGTAATTTTCAGTCCTATTACCAAAAGAAGTGATGCCATTATTAATGTGAAATATCCGCCAAAGGCAGAGGCAAAAACACTTCCGGTAATAGCGCATATTATACCTATTACAGTAAAAACTATAGCTGTACCGAGTATGAAGCAACTGAGTTGTATGAAAGTACGAAAAGGTGTTTCCTTTGAACAGCCCCCGACATAGCCAATCATCAGAGGAAGCATTGCAAGAGAACAAGGCGAAACAGATGCAATAATACCTCCAAGGAATGAAGTTGCAAACATTAGTAACCAGGTTATAATACTGCTATTTCCCGCTAAGAAAATATCCGTTAAATTATTCATTTATCAATTCTACCATATAATTTTCTAATATTTTAGGCTGCATAGAGCCTTCTATTCTTCTTGTAACTTTTCCGTCCTGATTCTTAAATACTGTTGTAGGAACCAGTTTTACATTGTATTCTTTAATCAACGCCTGCGTATTTTTATCTTTTTGAATCACATCTATTTTTCTCAAAGAAATTTTGTCATTATATTTAGGAAATACTTCATCCATAATTTTTTCGAGTTCTTGACACTCATAACACATCGGTGATGCAAATTTTATTATTTCATCTCCCATCGTTGCAACGGCAGGAAGAGAAGTGAGCTTATTCCTTGTTAATCCGAAATAAACAGCAAGCGGTACTAAAAAAATAACTAAAATCCAAACAATGTTTTTATTCATGATACTCCTTTCTAAAAACAAAAAATATTTTACATAAAGCAGTATAGCAATAAAATAAAATATTAAATGCGAAAACAGGGTAATTTTATGCTTTGCTTTCAACTTTTACTTTAGGAGTCTCATATTCTGTTTTATGATAAGCATTTGACACTTTTCCATAGCTGACGGTCATGAATTTTGTTTTGTTGTCTTCTATGATTTTGGTATTATTATGGATATCTTCCGGTTTTGCATTTTTTTCGCAATATCTTAGATATTCTCTGTATGATATTTTAGAATCACCATTTGAGTCCATGCTTTCATCAAATTTATCGTCTCCGTCTTTTGCATATATAATATCCAAATCTCCGATTTTAAAATCTTCCTTTTCCGCTTTTTTATCTTTCGAAGCAGTATTTGAATTCTCTTGCATCATTTTATACGTCATACGCATTTCTAACATTTTTTTCATATCGCTTGTTGATATTCCGTTAGATTTACAATATTCTCTGAATTCATCAAAAGAAATAATACCGTCATCATCTGAATCCATATTTTTTTGATACATTGGCTCGCCCTTTTTAGCATAATATGGTGAATTATCATTTTTATTTCCGAAGTTTGAACCTAAGTTAGAAGTTAAAAAGGAATTCAAATTAAATTTAAAATTATTTGTATTTTGATTAAGAATATTCATGTCCATAGTAAAATCCCTATTTTTTCCAAGTCTATATTATAAGTATAACGAATAGACCAAACCCATAAATCCTCTATTTTAAGTATATTTTAAATAACTTGTTTAAATCTAATCTCCTTAAGTGTTCAACCGATTGAATATACATTTCCCCCCCTGTTTACTTTTACTCCTGTTTATGTGAGAATGAATTTAACTGGGAAAATAGTACAATCGTAGTGTGCAAATTTTTGCATAAAGATATAAATAGTTATAGGGATTTGCTATTCCTGAAAAGTAGTAAAGTAGTAGGGTAGACAAAAGTTTACCAAAGAATATAGAAGGAAAAAGAAAATGGCTAGAAAAACTCCATTAGAAAAAATCAGAAATATTGGTATTGCTGCTCACATCGATGCAGGTAAAACCACTACAACTGAACGTATTTTGTTCTATACAGGTAAGACTCACAAATTAGGTGAAGTTCATGACGGTGCAGCAGTTACCGACTTTATGGAACAAGAAAGAGAAAGAGGTATTACAATTCAATCAGCTGCAGTTACAGCAGAATGGAAAGGACACCAAATTAATATTATTGATACTCCGGGGCACGTAGACTTTACAATTGAAGTTGAACGTTCTCTTCGTGTATTAGACGGTGTTGTTGCAGTATTTTGTGCAGTTGGCGGTGTTCAATCACAATCAGAAACAGTTTGGAGACAAGCTAACAGATATGAAGTTCCGCGTATGGTATTTGTTAACAAAATGGACAGAACAGGTGCAGACTTCTATCGTGTAGTTGATCAAATCAAGACAAGATTAGGCGGAAATGCTGTTCCAATCCAATTACCGATTGGTGCAGAAGATAAGTTCACAGGTTTAATTGACCTTATGACAATGAAAGCTGAAATCTATACTAATGACTTAGGAACAGACATCAGAGAAGAAGAAATTCCTGCTGATTTAGCAGACAAGGCTAAAGAATACCATGATGCTATGGTAGAAGCAATTGCCGGTGAAGATGATGCATTAATGGAAAAATTCTTTGAAGATCCTGATTCAATCACAGTTGATGAATTGAGAGCAGGTTTAAGAAAAGCTGTATGTAACAATAAGATTGTTCCTGTATGCTGCGGTACCGCATTCAAGAACAAAGGTGTTCAATTACTTTTGAATAACGTTGTTTACTATATGCCGTCACCTGTAGATGTAAAAGCTATAGAAGGCGAACTAGAAGACGGTACTAAGACTGAAAGACATTCATCAGATGATGAACCGTTCTCAGCATTAGCATTCAAAGTTATGACAGACCCGTTTGTAGGTCGTTTAACATTCTTAAGAGTATATTCAGGTGTTATTACTTCAGGTTCATATGTTCTTAACGCAACAAACGGTAAGAAAGAAAGAATTTCAAGATTAGTTCGTATGTATGCTGATCAAAGACTTGAAGAAAATGAAGTATACGCAGGTGACATTTGTGCTGCTGTAGGTCTTAAAGATACTACAACAGGTGATACACTTTGTGATGAAAAAGCACCTATTATATTGGAGAGAATGACATTCCCTGAGCCTGTTATCTCTGTTGCAATTGAACCAAAAACAAAAGCAGACCAAGATAAAATGGGTATAGCACTTCAAAAACTTGCAGAAGAAGATCCGTCATTCAGAGTAAAATCTGACACAGAAACAGGTCAAACAATTATTTCAGGTATGGGCGAACTTCACTTGGATATCATTGTAGACCGTATGTTAAGAGAATTCAAAGTGGAAGCTAACATTGGTAAGCCTCAAGTTGCTTATAGAGAAACAATCAGAGGTACTGCCGATCAAGATTCTAAATTTATTCGTCAGTCAGGTGGTAAAGGTCAATACGGACACTGTAAAGCAAGAATCATGCCGGCTGAAGAAAATGCAGGATTTGTATTTGAAAACAAAATTGTTGGTGGTGCAATTCCTAAAGAATACATTGAACCTACAAGAAAAGGTATGGAAGAAGCTCTTGAAGGCGGTATCTTAGCAGGCTATCCGATGATTGACGTTAAAGTTGAACTTTATGACGGAAGTTATCACGAAGTCGACTCTTCAGAAATGGCATTCAAAATAGC
>CAMORE010000086.1 GCA_946623365.1 uncultured Acinetobacter sp. | reverse complement strand
GTTAATGGTGCAAAAAATTGCACCCTACATAGATAAAGCAAGAAGCGTTCAAAATTGAAAATATAAATTCAAAATTGAACGCTTTTTGCTTTTTTAAAGTAGGGTGCAATTTTTTGCACCAATATACATTTACCCCTTTACTCCTAGCCTTTAAGCTGGCTCATAACTTCATCGGCAAAGTTATCGTTTCTCTTTTCAAGACCTTCACCAAGAACGAATCTGTCAAATTTAACAATTGATAACTTACCAGATATAAGTTGTTCAATTGTTTGGTCAGGATTCTTAACAAACGGTTGTTCAATTAAGCATCTTTGAGCCATTAATTTGTTTACACGTCCTTCAACAATCTTAGCTCTGATTTGTTCAGGCTTCTTAGCTAAGTCTTCTTTACCCATTTCAATTCTTGTTTCTTCTTCAATAACTGAAGCCGGAATATCAGCTCTTGAAACAAATTCAGGAGCAGAAGAAGCTATATGCAAGCATATGTCTTTTGAAAGAACTTCATCCTTTTTATCTGTTAAAAGAAGAACACCAATTTTACCGTTGTGGATATATGTTGAAGTGTTACCTTCATATCTTACAAATCTTCTTACAGTAATTTTTTCTCCGATAGATGCAATTTTTTCTTTGATAACATCTGAAACCAATTTACCGCATTTCGGGCAAGTTGTGTTAAGAAGAGCATCAACGTCCGCAGGATTTGAAGTTGCAACTAATTCTGCAAGACCGTTAGTCAATTCCAAGAATTCAGCATTCTTCGCAACAAAGTCTGTTTCGCAGTTAACTTCTATCATAGCACCGATACCATCAGCAACGTAAGAAGCAATTCTGCCTTCTGCAGCGATTCTGCCCATCTTTTTGTCAGCAGAAGCGATACCTTTTTGACGAAGAACTTCCATTGCTTTTTCCATATCGCCGTCAACTTCAACTAAAGCTTTTTTAGCATCCATCATACCTGCACCGGTTTTATCACGTAATTCTTTTACCATAGTAGCTGTAATATTCATTTTATTCTCCTTATAATGTTGTTGGGCTGAAAGCCCAACCTACTTTTTAAATATTTTCAAAAGTGATTTAATGGAAAATTGAAAATGGAAAATTGTTATAAAATATTTCTTCTAAAAACTTGTCTGGCAAGATTCTTTTTAAAATAATTTTCAATTTTCCATTTTACATTTTCCATTTATTTAATTATACATTAGCAGTTTCTTCTATGCCTGCATCAGCGGCAGTAATAGCTTCCGCTTTATTTCCTGCAGCTTTGTTTTCTCTTAATTGCTTACCTTCAAGAACCGCATCAGCAAGTTTAGAAGTAATAAGCTTAATAGAACGGATTGCGTCATCATTACCCGGAATAATGTAGTTAATTCCGTCAGGATTAGCATTTGTATCAGCTAAACAAATAACAGGAATATTTAGTTTATTAGCTTCTGCAATAGCAATATCTTCTTTTGCTTGGTCTACTACAAAAATAATATCCGGTAAACCGCGCATTTCTTTAATACCGCCTAAAGTTTTACTCAATTTAGCTAATTGTCTGTTTAATTGAGCTTGTTCTTTCTTTGGTAATTTTTCAGCGTGACCTGAATTAATAAAATCTTCAAGTTCTCTTAACTTGTTAACTCTTCCTCTGATTGTTTCAAAGTTAGTTAACATACCGCCTAACCATCTTCTGTTAATATAGTAAGCTCCTGCTCTTTGAGCTTCTTCTGCAACAACTTCTGCTGCTTGTTTTTTAGTACCTACAAAAAGAACATTTCTTCCTTTTGCAGCATATTCTCTAACTGCATCATATGCAGCATCCAATAAACCTGTAGTTTTTCTAAGATCAAGAATATAGATACCATTTCTTGCTCCGTAAATATACGGTTTCATTTTAGGGTTCCAATGTTGTGTTTGGTGTCCGAAGTGTACACCTGCTTCCAATAATTCGATAAGTGATGCTGTTGACATCTCAATTCTCCTTTTAACTGTGTGTTTTACTACGGGAATTATAACCGCATCTTACAAAGTGATTATGTGATTAAGTGATTGAGTGATTAAGTAAGTGCAAAATCTTCTTAAGCAAACATTCGGCTAATTACATTTATTACTCTATAGACTAGGGCGAACCTATCCGACTATAAAACCAATAAAATCGTATTATAAACAAGTTTAAAAGTAAAGAGGCAATATTACTCCGTCAAATTTTCAACAACATAAGTATTTTAGCTGCATTAGCAAAACTGATTTAAGTCATAGTTCCACTGCAAAAATACACAATTGACAAATTATAAATCTAAATTAATCACTCTCTTTTTCTATACCAGATCCGTCAGGTGAAGTATGTGCATATAATCTGACGCTTAATGTAGACAATAATATTTTTTTATCTTTAGGGTAAGGATATACTTCTAAATTATTTATTCTGATATAGTATGGGTACTGATATATATCCTGAATTAACTTTCCTAAATTTACGTAATTTGATACTAATTCCATATTTACATTGCATACGAAATACACATCCTTTTGCGCAACGAATGAATCACCTTCAGGATTGTACTCATAATCAATAGACTTAATCTTAATTGAATTAGAGTGCACCATTTCAATTAAATCGCTATACAAAGTAAAGAAGAGCGTGTCACTTCCTAATTTATCTTCAACAGGAGAATAAATCTTCTTTTGAGAAGTCATTATAGACGATTTCAGTTTAGCTAATTTAGTCTTTATATTTTTTTGCAGATTCTGTTTTGTCTCTAATGTTTGAGTTAATTCTGCTACTTTGTTATTATATTCCATATATGGAGTTGTCATTGATTTAATAGCAGTTATTGCGATAAAAACAGTTACAATTACCGCTGTCAGAAATATTGCTACACCATAATATCTTTTATATTTGTCCATGATTGTAATCATCCTTTATTTTAATCAATTAAATCTTTATTAGGAACGGAATCTCTTTCCTTATCGTCCTTATCGTCCTTATTATCTTTATTATCCGCACCAGTATTTTCTTGAAGGACGTCATTTGATATTGAGAACTCGTAAAAATCTGCGTTTAAAGAAGTTAAGATTGATTCTGTATCAAAATCGCTTAAATCTTGAGAATTTTTTACGGCAAGCCCCAGTTTTTGAAGTGTTATGTCTGAATTTGGATTATAGTCTTTAATATTCCTATAAAAACTATATACACTTTCCAAATTATCAGCCTGCCCGTCGATTGTAATTTTGTCACCTAATTTCAAATGAGTCAGCCATAATTTTTTCGGAATTTCAGTTCCGACTATAGTGTAATATGAGTAGATATTCTTATTATGAACTAAGCCTAATCTTATTTCATCGCCCTCGTCAAATGTTTCGCCTGAAATATCACTGTGTTCGTTCAAATAAACATCTATTTCTGATATTTGACCTTCTATATTTGAAATTGTCTGCTCTTTAACTCTTTTATCCGAAACATATAAAAGAAATAATAGTAATAATATTCCAAATACAACTCCTACAAATATAATAAACCACGTAAGCAATAATTCATTGGTTAAAATAATCTTTCCGTTCATTATTGAAGGTGGCTGCTCCATTATATATAAATCGCCTAACGAAGCATTGAACAAATTAAATTTTAAATAAGAAGTTTCGATATAATTTGCATATATTCCGGCACCTATTACATCCAAAGATATTGTCTTTGCGTATTCCTCCGGAATAATAGGCGCAAGCTCCAACAAATCATCTTTTCTGTAAACATTTGCTTCCTGATATATAATAGGAGCTGAATAATTAAGTTTATTTGCGATTATTTCAGCACTTATAACATTTGTTTTTGAAACAATACATAAATATTTTGCAGGAAGATTTTTAAGAATCGGTTCCACCGCAGAGATAACCGTTGAATAGTTTTCGGCATCACTTAATACTTCTCCGATACTTATTTGTTCTTCAAATGCATCCAAGTAATTTTTACCCAGCATTGATAAAATTCTGCAACAGTTATTTTCTATTGTTAAAAGTACCCAATTAGTACCGCTCTCTGTATTTACACGATCCATGTATATAAGTGAATTCAGTATTGAATTTACAGAGGTATCAATTGCTTTTATATTATAACCGATATCCTTGATAGCCAATACTAACTCTACTATCGTGACTTTTTGAGCTGCCATATATGCAACTTTATTAAATTGAAGTGTTGAATTAACCGTTGCATATGATGAACATGCTTCATAGTCTTTTAAATAGGGATTCTCAAATAACTCTTCTTCTATTGCGCTTTCTATTTGAAGCGAATCCAAAGAAGCAGGATAATCTGTAACCTTAAATGCAACGGTTGGTATACTTAAATATAAATCTGCACCTTTTGGAATTTCCAATTCTTCCAACAAATCTATCAGTGATTGTTTAAATAAATCAATATCTGCTATATCTCTTCTTACAAGATTATACTCAATTTCTTTTCTTCCGTATTTTAATACAGTTTTGGTCGCATAATCGACCTGTATAACTTCAAGCCCGGCCTCAGGCGTTACTGACACACCAACTACTACACTCTTCTTAAACACTTTATTTCTTCCTCTTTTTTTTTATTGTACAATAAAAATAAGATTTTGTACACAATTATAAATATTGTTGACAAATATACATCAAAAATACTACTTTACAAATGTTAGGTAACTATGAGTAATTCAACATTAATTTATGGGAAAAATGCAGTAATAGAAGCTCTTGAAAAAGGCGACAGACAATTTAATAAAATTCTCATATCGTCATGTTCCAGAGCAGATGTAAAGATTGAGCAAATAAAAACTCTTGCCCAAAAAAATGGTATAATATTTCAATTTGTTGCAAAAGAAAAGTTAAATTCACTCATACAAGAAGGCAGACACCAAGGCGTAATTGCGCAATTATCCCCGATTCAATATATTGAATTAGAAAGTTTTCTTGAGAAAAACAAGGACACTTTAGCTCCGGTTGTAATATTAGACGGCGTAGAAGATTCCCATAATGTAGGAGCTATAATTCGCTCTTGTGTATGCGCAGGTATTAAGGGAATAATCCTACCTGCAAGAAGAGGTGTTCTTATAAATTCTACGGTAGAGAAGACCAGCGCAGGCGCAATAAATCATATTGATATAATAAAAACAAACAGTCTTGTAAATACCATACAAAAGCTAAAAGAAAATGACTATTGGGTAATTGCTTCCGATCATCATTCGGAACAAAATTATTATGATATTGATTATAAAGATTTAAATTTTGCATTAATTATGGGAGCGGAACATGCAGGTATATCAAGGTCATTACTTAAGTTATCCGATTTTAAAGTCAAAATTCCCATGTTAACAAATTTTAACTCTTTAAACGTATCAAATGCAGCTGCTATAATATTATTTGAATCTGTCAGACAAAAATTTGCAAAATATAATTCTTAAAAGAAAAGAATTTGTATAATAAACTTAAAGAGTTATAAATAAAATTGAAGCGAGGATAAAATGAGTAAAAAACATGATACTTTAAATATAATGGGGGACGATATCTCTGATGAAGGAATTGATTTTGGCAGTTTAGAATCAATGACGGAAGAAGATGAAGATTCCATAGAAATCGAAGAGCCAAAAACACAAGAGAGCATAAATTCCGTAAATTCTGATGATTCAGTAAGAATATATCTTCAACAAATCGGTAAAATTCCTCTTCTTTCAAGTGAAGAAGAACTTGAAGTCGCAAAAAAAATATATGAAAACCAAAGTGAAATCGCAAGAAAAGTTTTAATAAATGCAAATTTAAGATTGGTAGTAAGTATTGCAAAAAAATATATAGGAAGAGGGCTTTCTTTTCTTGATTTAATTCAGGAAGGAAACATGGGTTTAATCAAAGCAACTGAAAAATTTGACTATACAAAAGGATATAAATTCTCAACATACGCTACGTGGTGGATTCAGCAGTCTATAACAAGAGCTATTGCCGACAAAGCCAGAATAATAAGACTTCCTATACATCTTATAGAGTCTATTAATAAAATTAAGAAAGCCACAATGGACTTAACTACAAAACTGGGAAGAATACCAAATAAACAGGAAATTGCTGAAGAAATGGGAATTTCCGTTTCTAAATTAACTTCAATCATTAAATCTACCCAGTCTACAATAAGCATAGATACTCCAACAGGGCAAAAAGATGATTCAAATAAAATAATTGACTATATTGTAGATGAATCTACCATTGCACCTGACAATATCGTTTCACAGGAAAGCATGCTTGAAGATATAAAAAATATGCTTGATCAATTGAGTCAAAAAGAAAGGGATGTCTTGATTTTAAGATTCGGACTAAATAATGACGGTAATAAAAAAACACTGGATGAAATAGGCTCAATATACGGAGTGTCCAGAGAAAGAATCCGCCAAATCGAAAACAGAGCCATATCAAAGTTAAAAAAGCTTTGCAAAAATAAAAACCTTACATCCGGTTTAAAAAATTACATTGGCGGCTAAAAGAAAATATTAATAATAAAAGGTAAAATAATTATGGCTGATATAGATAGAATTAATGAATTAGTTGGAAATAAAGATTTTGAAGAAGCGTTAAAATTAACTGCTGCAGCATTATTGGAAGAGCCTGATAATGTAGAGCTTGTAAAGCTTGCAGGTCTGTCAGAGGTTAACACAGGAAACTGGGAAAAAGCAAAAACTCACTTTGAAACTGTAGTCAAATATAAAGATGATGATGCAGTATCCTGGTTTTATTTAGCAAATTGTTATAATCAAATTGGGGACTATATTTCAGCCAAAAATGCTTATCTAAAAGTTATTGATTTGCGAATTGAATATGTAGAGGCATATAAGAGTTTATGCATTGTATTATTAAAATTAGACTTGATTGATGAAGTACTGTATTACTCTGCACAAGGTAAAAAGTATGCTCCTGACGATTATATATTTGATTTTATTACCGGTACAGCCCATTTAAAAAATAAAAATTTTGAACAAAGTATAGAACCGTTAGAGAATGCTTTAAAAAAAGATTCTAAAAATGTAAATATATACAATAGCCTTGGAACTGCTTATATGGCAACAAAAAGGACTAACGATGCCGTTGAATGTTATTCCAAAGCCTTAGAACTGGAACCGGACAATCCGACCGCATATTACAATCTGGGTTCGGCATATCAAATTTTATCAAACCATGAAAAAGCCTGCGAGCTGCTTAAAAAAGCTGTTGAGATAGAAGATGAAGAGGAAAGTTTTAAAGTTGCATACGCAATGTCATTAATAAAAACTGAGCAATATCAAACAGCGATTGATATTTATAAAAAATTACTTGTTCAACATCCGGAAAAAGATAATTATAAATACAACATGGTTACTTGTTATGAAGCGCTTGGAGATACTCAAACTGCAATAAAGATGCTTGAGAGCATTGTATATTTAAACCCTAAATATATCTTACCCGCTCAAAAACTTGCAAATTTATATATTAAAATAAACCAATTTGCAAAAGCAAAAGAACTTTATGACAAAGTATTATTAAAAAATAATCCTACAGCAGAAACTATACACCAATATGCAATATTGTCTTCCAGTTTGTGCGACACTGATACAGCCGAAAGAATGCTGAAAAAAGTTATAAAAATGAATCCCGATATTGCAAAGGCGCATAAAGATTTAGCGGTAATTTATTTAAATAAACGTTTATTTAACTACGCAGAAGAAGAATTTAAAACAGCAATGAAATTAATGCCAAATGATTTTGATATTATTTTTGAATATGCAAACTATTTATATTCAGTTTCAAAAAATACTGAAGCAGAGCGGTACTATAATGAAGCTTTGGAACTTGAGCCCGATAATGTTCTTGTGTTAACGTTTATTGCTTTAAATAAACTGGTTTTAAATCAAGTTTTAGAAGCAAAAGATTATATTATGAAAGCTCTTAAGATTGACCATCATCACGAATATATTCAGTTCTGTGCAGGCAGAATATTATTTGCAAATAAAGAATACGAAGATGCAAAAAGATATCTTATTAGCGCAGTTGAGCAAAATCCTGATACAGAAACTCAAAACATGCTGGCTTTAACTTATTATGAATTAAAAGAATACAATTCGGCTTTAAATATATTCAACAATTTACTAAATAAATTTCCAAAAAATGTATCTGTTTTAAGAAATCTTGCAAAATGTTATGAAAACCTGAAAGACAATGACAAAGCTTTAGAATATTTATATCAGTTAACGGAAATCCTTCCTGAAGATGAGGAAGCTCAAGAAATGATACGAAGACTGTCATAAAAATATAAGGGTATAAAATAATATGAAACGCTGCAGCTGGGTAGATGAAAAATCTGAATTGTACATAAAATATCACGACGAGGAATGGGGTGTTCCCAAATATGATGATAGAGAGCTTTTTGAGCTGCTTATTTTAGAAGGATTTCAGGCCGGATTATCTTGGATTTGTGTTCTAAAAAAACGGGATGCATTTAGAAAAGCTTTTGATAATTTTAATGTACAGAAAGTATGCTTATATAATGAGAGTAAAGTTAATGAACTCTTAAAAAATGAAAAAATTATAAGAAGCAAAAGAAAAATAGAAGCAGCAATAAAAAACGCCTCAATATTTATACAAATTCAAAAAGAATACGGAAGTTTTTCAAACTATATTTGGGGATTTACAAAAGGAAAAATTATCAAAAATTCAGACGATAATTTTCTGGTTTCGTCACCGTTATCGGATAAAATATCAAAAGATTTAAAAAAAAGAGGGATGAAATATGTCGGAAGCGTTATTATATATTCATACCTTCAAGCAATAGGCGTTATTAATGACCATGAAACTTCTTGTTTTAAATATTAGATAAGTGCAATTATATAAGAGTTACCACAAATTCCTAACTTCTTATAAACAATTATTTACATAAATGCAACAAAAAA
>CAMORE010000085.1 GCA_946623365.1 uncultured Acinetobacter sp. | reverse complement strand
GCTGTAAAAGAACCTGAATTAAGCTTTTCTCAGTTGAACAGGTATATTTCATTTGCCAAATATTATGGAATTGATGCTGTTCTATGTTTCAACAAAAACGATTTATCATTTGATGATAAAGTTATTGAAAAAGTTTTTTCAATCTATGAACCTCTGGGGTATGATATTTTATTTACATCAGCTCTTGAAGGATTAGGAATTGATGAATTTAAAGAAATATTAGAAAATAAAACCTCTGTTTTATGCGGCTCATCAGGTGTCGGAAAATCAAGTCTAATAAACGCAGTTTCAGGTTTAAACCTCAGAACAAAAGAAGTTAGCGAAAAAACTCAACGTGGAACTCACACAACAAGACACTGTGAGATTATTACTCTGGAGTCTAATACTAAAATAGTTGATACTCCCGGATTCAGTAATCTAAAATTTGATTTTATTTTACCACATGATGTTGATAAATTATTTCCGGAAATATACAAATACAGAGAATACTGTAAGTTTCAAGACTGTTTACACATACACGAAAAAGGATGTGAAGTATTAAGCAATCTTGATAAAATTGATGAAACCAGATATAACAGCTATTTAGAATTTGTAGAAGAGGCAAAAAATTACAAAGAAAAAGTCAAATTTCAAGGTACTAAATCTGAATCGGCACATAAAATTCGTAATGATAATATTGCAGTAAAAATTAGTTCAAGAAAACGTCAAAGTGCCAGAAATACGTTAAAACAAAATATTTATAAGGACATAGATAATGCAAAATTTGATTAATTTAATTAACAGCAAATTGGATGAATATTTACAAATTAATTATCCGAGTGATTTATTTAAAGCAATGAAGTATACGTTGGAACTCCCCGGCAAACGGCTAAGACCGGTAATGTGTATAGAAACAACCAATATTTTAGGTGGAAATATTGATGTTATCTTGCCTGCAGCATGTGCAATTGAGATGCTGCATGTCCATAGTTTAATACTGGATGATTTGCCTTGTATGGATAATGACGATTACAGAAGAGGTCAGCTTGCAAATCATAAAGTTTTCGGAGAAGCTAATGCAGTTCTTGCTGCAGATGCCCTTTTGACATATGCTCCGCAATTAATTATTGAAAAATCTAACGGTCTGTCTGATAAACAACTCATCAGAATTTTATATGAGTATACAAAATTTGCAGGTGCTTACGGCTTGGATGCAGGTCAAGTTGTTGATATAGAATCAGAAGGCGGAAAACTTATCAAATCAAAAGAAGAAACATTGAATTTTATTCATTTAAATAAAACTGCCGCATTATTTAGACTAGCATTAAAAACGGGTGCAATTGGCGCTGATGCGGATGAAAAAATTATTAACGAATTTGATGAATTAGGAATTAAATTTGGTCTTGCATTTCAAATATATGATGACATTATGGATACAATTTCATCATTTGAAGAATTAGGCAAGACAATAGGTAAAGATGAAAATTCACAAAAACTTACATATGTTTCATTATATGGTCTTGATAATGCAAAAAATAAATTTAAAAATTTAATTAATGAATGTTATGATATAATAAACAATTATGACTCTAAAATATTAAATGAGATTATTCAAAAATTAGATAAAAGAATTGCAAAGGGATAGGAGAAAAGATGGATTTAACCCAAATATATAATACAGGTTATGAAATAATTTTTACGGCATTTTCAGGTATACTAACAGCACAAATAATAAAATGTTTTGTATTTTTGATAATAAAAAGAAAACTTGATGTACGATTATTTACGACAACAGGCGGAATGCCGAGCTCTCATTCTGCAGGCGTGATGGGATTATCTACATCTGTAGGATTAATAAACGGATTTAGTTCTGTAGAATTTGCAATTGCAATAGGCTATGCATGTATTGTTATGTATGATGCAGCGGGTGTAAGGCGTGCAGCAGGAAAGCAGGCAGCATGTCTTAATAAAATCATAATGGACATTTATAAACAGGATTTAGCCGAAGCCGGCGGAAAATTAAAAGAATTACTCGGGCACACACCTATGCAGGTATTTGTCGGAGCTATTTACGGTGTAATATATGGTATAGTCGTACATAACGTTCTTTCCGGTTATGTAAATTAACTATTATATATTAAAATTTTATAGTTTTTATCTTAACTTTTTGCTAAAAGCGGAATGTAATTAACAAATTCCATTCTTAAAAATTTTGTTACATTTTGTAAAAAATATACATTATTCAAGCAATTTCAGCATTCTTAAATACTTTATATATATAGCTACTTAACGAAAAGGAGAAATTATGGCTATACAGTATGCGTACGAGAATCTGTTAGATGCTCCGGAATTTGAGTATCAAGCCGAAGAGTTAAAGAAAAAACTTCAAAATGCTATGGCAAATTTTGCACAAATAAGATTTAAACGTGCTATGCAAGCAAGAATTACATTGACACAAACTGTTAAATAAGAAAAATTACAAATAAAAAACGAGCGATTTAATCGCTCGTTTTTTATTATCGCTACAATTGATAAACTACTTGATTTCAACAGTTGCACCAGCAGCTTCAAGTTGTTTTTTAATAGCATCAGCGTCTTCTTTCTTAACACCTTCTTTGATAGCTTTAGGAGCACCGTCAACTAAATCTTTAGCTTCTTTTAAGCCTAAGCCTGTAATAGCACGAACTTCTTTAAGAACAGCAATTTTCTTATCAGCAGGAACTGATGCTAAAATTACGTTAACTTCAGAAGGTGCTTCTTCACCGGCAGCAGCAGCACCGGCAGCAGCAGGAGCAGCAGCTACAGCTACAGGAGCAGCAGCAGATACACCGAATTTTTCTTCCATAGCTTTTACTAATTCAGCAGCTTCTAATAATGTTAATTTTTCAATTGATTCTAAAATAGCTTCTACACTCATGATTTTCTCCTTTATTTTTTAGTGTTGTAATACTTATTTATTTTTGAGTAATTATAGACCTGTAACTTTAATACAAGCCAATTATATTTACCCCTATGCTTGCTTTTGGTCACGAACAGCAGCAATCGCTCTAACAAGAGCAGACATAACGCCATTGATTCCGCCAACAATACCTGAAGCAGGTGAATTGATACAACCAAGCATTTTTGCGTATATTTCTTCTTTTGAAGGAATATTAGCAAGAGCTTTTGCTTCTTCAGCACTTAAAAGTTGTCCGTCAAGTGCTGCACCTAAAATGGTACCTTTTTTTGTTTCTTTAATAAATTTAGATAAAGCTTTTGCAGGTGCTACTTGATCTTCATATCCAAATGCAATTGCTATAGGTCCTTTAAAGATGTCTGATAATACTTCATACGGAGTATCTTTAACAGCAATTTTGGCAAGAGTATTTTTAGTAACCATATAATCGCCGCCATCTTTTTGAAGAGATCTTCTCAGCTTAGTAATTTCTTCTACGCTGAAGCCTTTGTATTCGGTAACAATAGCAACTTGTGCTTTATCAACTTTTTCTTTAATAAGTTTAATCTTATCATCTTTAAAAGCTTTTGTTGACATTTTATGCTCCTTTTTATTAACCTCATTATCGAGTTATTATATAATTATCGGATTATATTCCGATCGACCTTTCATACAAAAAAGATTTTGCAACCTTTTTTATCGCAAAACCTACAATCTTAAAGCTATTTATATTTAAGAATTCAGAACTTTATCGTTCCGGGTCTCGGCTAGCTTGAATCTCAATTTAAATCCTAACAGGATACTAACTTTCTGCGACTATGAGAAAATAATATAAAAAAAATACTTAAAAGTCAACATGCAAATTTTATTTGTAAATAAATATTATAAAACACTAATTTTGACTTTTATATTGACAAAAGTATATAATATTATAACAATGAGGACAGTTGAATGAAAAGATTAATAATATTTCTTACTATGTTATATATTGGGACTGCATCATCCTACGCAAAAAGTTATGAGCCGGTACCTGAAAATGTTATTCTGCCGCAAAAGTATACTCAAGAATATATTGATAAAATATCACCTGAATATTCAAAAGTTTCAAATGAACAAATTTTTCATGTTGCATTAGACATGTTAAAAGATACGTCCGGTGAATTTTCAAGAAAAGCAATATTAGGAAACAATTTAACACAATATCCGGTAAAAATAGAATTTAAGGATTTGTCAGAAATTGATCCTGCATACTCTACATTTGATGCAATTGGGTGGAAAAAGAGAGGAAAATTGTATATATTTATAAACCCTAAGCATCAGTATGCTCCTCCGGGTGCATTAGCTGCACTATTATCACATGAAGCGTTACATCAGGATGAATACAATTCTCTAAGTGAAGAAACTTACGCTTGGACAATGGAAGCTGTTGTTTGGTCTGAAATTTTGAAAAAATATCCTGAATCTAATAATCTTGAATCACCGCTTGTTACCAGAGAAAATATATTAAAACAGCTGCTTGATAAAGGAAATTATACTAATAAGTACATAAAGAAAACTGTTTATGCAAATAACGGATATAAAAATTTACCGTTAACTTCACCCGGATTTGATGCCAAATAATAAGTATAATGTTACAGAATATTTAATTAATATGAATGAATTAAAATAGCATATTGCTAATATTTACTCATTGGTGTTAAATTGTGATATGAAGAAAAAACAATTAATAATTTTTATATTATCCGTTTTAATATTAGTAATATTCAATAATGTATTTTTATCAATATTTACCAAAGCAAATTTGCATTTCTTGCATCAAGAAATGGTAAATAATGACGAGATAACACCACAACATCTGTTTGAAAGAACTTGGCGAGTTATTTCAAAAGAATATTATGAACCAAGTTTTAATCATCAAAATTGGAGCCGTTGGCTTGAAAGATATAAAGGCAAAATAAAAACAGATGACGATGCAAAAGTAGCAATTGATACAATGATATCAAGTTTGGATGAACCGTATACCAGATTTATGACTAAGAAGGATTTTGAAGAACTAACTACATCAATCACGTCCAAAATATACGGTATTGGTGTTAATATTCATACGAACTCAGGAAAAACAGAAATTTTTAATGTAATGCCCGGAACTCCTGCTGATTTTGCACAATTAAAACAGGGAGATATTATTATATCTGTTGACGGGAAAGATATTTCAGGTATGAATATATCCGAAGTAGCTGCTCTTGTAAGAGGCCCTGAAAATAGTGTTGTTGAATTAGTTATACTGCGCGATAATAAAAAGTTAACAAAGATAATAAAACGCAAAGAGATTAAAATTAAATCAGTAAAAAGTTCGATATTAGATGATCATATCGGGTATATTAAAATAATAAGTTTTATGAGCGGAACTACTCCGAATGAATTCATAGAGGCTTTGAATAATACAAAAAATACCGATTCTTTGATAATTGATTTAAGAGGTAATACAGGCGGATTGTTAGATAATGCTGTTTTTATTGCTGACAGATTTATTGAACAGGGTACAATTGTAGACATAATCTACAGAAATGGATATAAAAAGTCAATTAAAGCTAAGAATGAAGGCGCAATACTGAATAAACCGATTGTAATACTTGTAAACGGTATTAGCGCAAGTGCAAGTGAAATATTATCCGGAGCACTAAAAGATGCCCATAAAGCTACTCTGGTCGGGAATAAGACATTCGGTAAAGGATTAGTCCAGAAAGTTGTTCCATTGCCGAACAGAACAGGTGTAAATGTTACTATTGCTAAGTATCTAACACCAAATGGAACCGATATTAATAAATTAGGAATAAAACCTGATATTGAAGTCGGTACAGACATTGATTTTCTTGATAACAGTAAGAATGACATACAGTTAGAAAAAGCAAAGGAAATATTAAATAAAAAGTAAAATGGATAGAATAGCGGAAGAACTGAATAAATTAAAAATAAATAATCAGCTGCGCAACATTCCGGATATAGAATCTAAATCTGACGGGAAAATTGTGGTTGACGGAATTGAATATATAAATATGTCTTCTAATGATTATCTCGGAATTAGTACTAAGGATGATTTAAGACAAGAATTTCTGGAATGCTATTCAGACTGTCTAATGTCATCAGCATCTGCAAGGTTGTTAACAGGTTCTTCTCCTGATTATAAAAATCTGGAAAAAACTGTTGCAAAAATATTCCGTCAGGAATCCGCATTAATATTTAATACAGGTTATCAAGCTAATCTTGGTGTTATATCAGCATTAATATCTAAGGGGGATGTTATTTTTTCTGATAAACTCAATCACGCAAGTATTATTGATGGCATGAAATTATGCGGCGGAGACTATTTCCGCTATAAACATTGCGATTATGAGCATCTGGAAAAACTGTTAAAAGAAAAACGAAACTTGTATAACAGAGCTATAATTGTTTCAGAATCGGTCTTTAGTATGGATGGCGATATCGCAGATATTAATAAATTGGTAGAATTGAAAAATAAGTACAATTGTTTGCTAATGTTAGATGAAGCTCACGCATTTTGTGCATATGGCGATGATTTAGGCGGAGTTTCAAATGGTGAAGGCATCGATATAATTACAGCAACATTCGGAAAAGCTGTTGGCTCTTTTGGAGCATTTTGTGCTTCAAGTAATTTAATAATTACGTATTTGATTAATAAAGCACGTTCTTTTATTTTTTCGACTTCTATCCCACCTATTAATATTGCTTGGTCTAACTGGCTGCTTAATGAAAAAAAATCAATTTTATATAAACAAAAAGATAAGTTAAATCATATAATTAAGGCATCTCATGCTTTGTTAAAGCTAAGAGGTGTGCAAACTATATCAAAAACTCATATTATTCCTATAATAACCGGTGATAATGAAAATACCGTTAAGATATCAGAAAATTTGCGTGCAAAAGGTTATTATATTCCTGCAATACGCCCGCCAACAGTTCCGCAGGGAAGTGCAAGATTAAGAATTTCACTTACGTCGGATATAAAACTTGAAGAATTTGAAGATTTGCTGGATATTATAAATAAATAGCACTTATTATATTGTTTACATTTATCCCTGTTTATCATACAATAATCAGGATAAATAGTTAAAGTGAGAGGATTAAAATATGACAAATAGAGTTCTATTATGTATAATGGACGGATGGGGAATATCCGAAAATGATAATAGCAGCAATTATGATGCAACAAAGTTATGCAATGCTACTAATGTTCCAAATTTAATGAAAGAATATCCGTCAACAAAAATACATGCTGATGGCGAATATGTAGGATTACCGGCAGGACAGATGGGAAATAGTGAAGTAGGCCACTTAAATTTAGGCGCAGGAAGAATCGTTTATCAGGATTTATCTAAAATCAATAATGCTATAAAGGACGGTTCTTTCTTTAAGAATGAAAAATTCTTAGAAGCAATTAATCACGCTAAAAAGAATAATTCTTCATTACATATATACGGTCTTGTTTCAACAGGCGGAGTTCATTCTTCTTTAGACCATTTGCTTGCTTTAATTAAACTTGCTTCAGATGAAGGATTGAAAAATGTTTATGTTCACGCATTTTTAGATGGTCGTGACACACCTCCGTCAAGCGCGTGCACATATTTACAAACTGTTGAAGATGAACTTTCAAAATATAATTTACCTAAAATTGCATCAGTTGTCGGACGTTATTATATAATGGACAGAGATAACAGATGGGATAGAGTTGAAAAAGGTTATAACTGCCTGTTATTTGGAGAGGGCGAAAAAGCAAATTCAGCTGTTGAAGGTGTTAAAGCATCTTATGCAAACGGTATAACAGATGAATTCGTTCTGCCTACTGTTATAGGCGGAGAAGAAAGCCGAATCCATGATAATGATGCAATAATTTTCTTTAATTACAGACCGGATAGAGCGAGAGAAATCTCAAAAGCCATTAACTTTAAAGATTTTGACGGATTTGAAAGAAAGCGAGTTTTATCAAATATTTATTACTGCACAATGACAAGTTATGATGCAACATTTACTTTCCCTGTGGCATTTCCTAAAACTAAGCCTGTAAATATTTTAGGCGATGTTCTGGAAGCAAACGGTATTAATCAATTCAGAACAGCTGAAACAGAAAAATACGCTCACGTTACTTTCTTCTTTAATGGCGGAATTGACGAGCCTCAACCTCATGAAACAAGAAAGTTAGTTGCTTCTCCAAAAGTAGCGACATATGACTTACAGCCGGAAATGAGTGCTCCAGAAGTTTGTGAAAACGTTCTTTCTGCTATAGAAAATAAAGATTACGGATTTATATTAGTAAACTTTGCAAATCCTGACATGGTCGGTCATACAGGAGTGTTAGAAGCTGCTGAAATTGCTTGCAAAACGGTTGATACTTGTGTAGGTAAAATAGCAGATAAATGCAAAGAATATGGTATAACAATGCTTTTAACTGCAGACCATGGGAATGCTGAAGTTATGTTTAATGAAGAAACAGGTAAACCACATACAGCACACACAACGAATGTAGTTCCATTTGTTGTAATAAATGCACCGTATGAGGTAGAACTTCGTAAAGATGGTGCTTTATGTGACGTTGCTCCTACAGTTCTTCAATTGATGGGAATTGAACAACCTGCTGAGATGACAGGTAAGAGTATGTTGAAAATTAGCGTAAATGTATAGTGGTGCGGTACACCTCATCCTGCAAACAGAAAATAATTTTTGTAAAAGGAATTTATGATTACCGGAGTACCAAATACGTAGGGTGGGCAAAGCGTGAGCGTGCCCACCAAACAAAAGACAGCACATAGGTCGGGCTTTAACCCGACAACAATAACAAGAAAATAATGTAGGTTGGGTGAAAACCAATAACATATGTAGCATGTGGGTGGATACATCACCCCAACCCTCTCCTCAAGGAGAGGGAGGAGATTTTAAATGGAACAAGAAACAAAAGCATTAAATATAGATTTATCATTAAAGAAAAACAACGTAGA
>CAMORE010000084.1 GCA_946623365.1 uncultured Acinetobacter sp. | reverse complement strand
ATTACCCCTTCCGACCAAATGTCCTGTTAAAAGGTAATTAATATGCATAAACAAACTAAAAAGCCGATATTAATATCGGCTTTTTAAATGGAGGAGGAATAGGGATTCGAACCCTAGGTACGCTCGCACGTACGACGGTTTTCAAGACCGCTCCAATCAACCACTCTGGCATTCCTCCAAACGTATTTAATTGGTTTACACATATATGTTATCTTAAACATATTTGATTGTAAAGAGGGTATTACGTTTACACTTTCTTACTTATACTTTTACATTTATACATGTTTTATTTTTATGATATAATTCTTGTGGGGAGTATATAAAAATGTTCGACTACTTTAAGGGATTTATTACGGACAAAAGAAAGAGCTCTAAGGGTACATATCTCACTATTGAAGCATCAGGAATCGGTTATCTTTTAGAAATAACTGACAGAGATTTTAACTCTGTTAATATCAATGAAGATAAACCGCAAAAAGTGTATGCTCTTTTAACACACAGAGAAGATGCAATGTCTTTATACGGTTTTCTTAATAAAGAAACTAAAGATATTTTTCAAATTCTTTTATCAGTTTCAGGAGTCGGTGCAAAAATGGCTCTTGCTCTGCTTAATGAGTTCGATGCTTGCGAAGTTATATCTCTGGTTATTGACGGAAACTATAAAGAACTGACTCGCGCAAAAGGTGTAGGACCTAAGTTAGCTCAAAAAATAATTTTAGAATTAAAAGACAAATTAATAAAAACCGAACTTCCCAAATCATCTTCTGTATCAGGCACAACAATACAATCGCAAGCTATTGGTGATACTCAAGCAGTTTTACTTTCTCTCGGGTATGAAGAAGATGAAATTAACAACGCTATAAAAGTAATTTTGCCGTCTATTAACGATAATACAAATTCCGAAGAAGTTTTAAGGAAAGCTCTTACAACTCTTTCTATGTAAATAATTGTAACTATTTACAAAAACAATGGCAAAAAAAATCTTCAGGCGTTTTTAAACAAACAGAAGAAGGTAAACAATGAAAATCAATCCTCTCAACAAATCATTAATTTTCAAAGCGAATCCGGCATCAACGAACAATTATCAAAATCAAAGTACAAAATCAGATTTAGAAAAATCACCGACAAAAGACTCTTTCGAAATATCAATCGGTTATGTTAATGATACCCATGGTCAAACAAACAACATGATGAGAATCTTATCCGGAATTAAAGGTGATATTGTAGTTTCTGCCGGTGATAATGATATTGGTGATGAAAAAAATAAAGAGATTCACAAAGCAACTGCTAAGTTTTTAAACATAGCAAACGTAATCGCAACTGCAGTCGGAAATCACGAAATGGATACAACGCAAGAAGATTTAATGGATTCAATATCCTCTTATAAAGCCGAAGCACTTGCTGTAAATTTAAAGAAAAAAATGATAGAAGATGAGGCTCCTGATGAGGTCAAAAAATTAGGTCGTGCACATCTTGAAGAAAGTTTAAAACCTTCTAAAATAGTAGAAGTTAACGGAGAAAAAATAGGTCTCTTAGGTGCTTCACCTATTGATATGTTTGACAGACTAACTCATCCTAATTATCACACTGACTGTCATATAGATAAATTGGATGATACAATTAAAGATATCCAAGATGAAGTTGATAATCTTAAGAAGAGCGGAGTTAATAAAATTGTATTACTTTCTCATTTGGGGTTAAAGAAAGACAAACAAGTTGCAAAAGAAACCGATGGTATAGATGTAATAATCGGTGGACATACACATGAACTAATTGAAGGAATTACAGAGGGTGAGAACCTGCTATACTCCAAATCGGGAGAACCTGTTATTTTGACTGAGGCAGGGCGTGACGGCAATAACTTTGGAAAACTAAATTTGACATTCGATGAAGATGGAATAATTACAAAAGCTCAAAATAACATAGGAGAAACAGGATTATTTAAGAAAAATCTGGTAAACAAATACATATTTGAAGAAGCTTTAGGTAAAGCCGAAAAAATAGGATACATCAAATCTGCGCCACTTCCTCCAAAATCATTAACAGAAGAAAACCCGCATGCAAATTTTGTTTGCGACGTTATGAGGGAAGAAACAGACTCTGACATTGCTCTTTGGCATAATTGCGGTGTAAGAAATTATTTCCATGAAGGAGAAATTAACTCAAGAGATATCAAGGATATCTCTCCGTTCTTAGATTTTGTTGTAACCGCCGAAGTTTCCGAAAAGACAATTGTTGATTTATTTAAAAAGGCTATAAAAGACACATATTCATCCAGCAGCCGTAAACCAGGATTAATAGCTGTATCTGGGCTTGATTATACTGTTAACGAAAAAGATAAAACTTTAACGGAAATGAATTATACAGATAAGAATGGAATTAAACATAAAATTGACATAGAGAATCCTAGTGAAACTAAAAAATATAAAGTTGTAACAGATGAATTTTTAATGTCAGCAGGCGCAGATTATAACATTTTAGCTCAAGAAGAAAATTACATAAAAAAATATCCATATGATAAAGATGTTATGGTTTGCAACTATATCAAACGCATAAATGAACCGATAACTATCAACCAAACAGGCCGAATAAAGTATGAATAAGAAATTTTAGCAATTTTTATTTTCAGTAAGCAGGACAACATGAATATTACAATTGATACAAATAAATTCACTTATAATAAAGGTATATTTAAAATATCATCCCCGAATTTTAAAGGAGAAGAAAATCGTATACCTGCAAATAAACTTGAAAAATCTCCAACAAATGACACCTTTGAAATTAAAATAGGCTATGTTAACGACCTGCACGGACAAACAAATAATATGATGAGAATTTTATCCGGAATCAAAGGAGATATTATTTTATCAGGCGGTGATAACGATATTGGTGATGAGAAAAACAGACCTGTGCACGATGCAACTGCAAAATTCTTAAATTTAGCAAGAGTAAAAGCTACTGCTCTTGGCAATCATGAGATGGATACAAAACAAGGCGACTTAAAAGAAACTGCAACAAAATTTGATGGACAAATTCTCGCTGCAAATATTGAACAGAAACCTCTTGTAAGCCAAGATGATAATGATATAAAAAATTATAATAAATCTGAGTTAAAAGAATTTATAAAACCCTCTATTGTAGTAAATGTTAAAGGTGAAAAAATCGGATTAATCGGTGTTACACCAATCGATTTAACAGAGAGGGCAACACACCCTGACTACCATAAAGATTGCAACGCAAAAGATTTAGATACAACTATTCAACTTGTACAAAATGAAATTGATGAACTAAAAAAACAAGGTATCAATAAAATAATTTTATTATCACACTTAGGAATTGAAATAGATAAAAAAGTTATTGAAAAAACTGATGGTATTGATGTAGTGATTGGCGGGCATACTCATGAACTAATTGAAGGTATTACAGAAGGAGATAATCTTATATATTCCAAATCGGGTGAACCTGTTATTATTACTGAAGCAGGGAAAGACGGCAGACACTTTGGAGAGCTCAACATAACATTTGATAAAAGCGGTGTTATAACTAAAGCGCAAAACAACTTAGCAGATACAAGCCTATTCCATAGGAATCTGGTTCACCAGCAAATTTTTAACAAAATTTTGGGAACCCCTGAACAAGTAGGTCACATAGAATACGCGCCACCTGCACCAACCTCACTTTTGGAAGAAAATCCGCACGCTAACTTTATGTGTGATGCAATGAAATATGAAATGGATGCAGACATAGCTATTTGGAATAATGCAGGTACAAGAAATTATTTTAAAAAAGGAAATATTGATTCAAGTGATATAAAAGAGATTGCACCATTTGCAGACAATATATCAGTTGCTGAAGTATCAGAAAAAACACTGGTTAATGCTTTTAAAACAGCTATTGAAAAGAGTTATGCAACTCCGGGTAATAAACCGGGGTTATTAGCGGTTTCCGGTTTAAATTACACTATTGATATAAAAAATAAAACTTTAAAAGAGATGAATTTTATCGGTAATGATGGCAAACAGCATAATATAAATATTGATTCTCCTGATGAGAATAAAAAATATAAAGTAGTTGCCGATTCTTTCATAATGACATGGGGAAAAGAATTCGGAGTACTTGCACAAAAGGATGAATGCATTGAATATCCTTTTAATAAAGCTTATTTAACCTGTGAATATATTAAACATCTAAATAAGCCAATTAAAATAAATCAAATAGGAAGAATAAAATATGATAATGAATAGAGGTAAGTATGAAAACAAATTTGAATCTTTATAAAGAACCGACATTTCAAGCAAAAATTTCTCCTAAACTGGAAAAATTTGCAAGAGATTATATTAATTATGGAAAAAATCGTATAAAAAACAATTATAAATTAAATAAAAAATTAACAGAAATAGAGCGATTCGGATATGACAATTATACAATTAATCTAACCCAAAAACCTATCGGTTGGGGAAACGAGTATGCACTGATAGCAATAAAGGATAATGCAGACACAGGAAGAGGAATTTATATAACAAAAAGAAACAGCACAAAAGGCATTATAGATAGCTTATTAAAACTAAAACGCAATGATTTCAACTATAGAATGCGCAGAAACGAAATGTATGAAATATAAAAAAAGCGTTTTTTGCAAATGCAAAAAACGCTTTTTTATTTATTTAATTTTATGTATATAACGGTGCCAACTTCTTTTCTTGTTGAGGTATTACACCTTCAGTTATTGATTGATAAACTCTGTAATCAATTACAGGGAAACAATTATCAATACTTTCTATTTCTTTCAGTTTAGCATCATCAATATTACCGCTTTCAATCATATCAGCAATAAAACTAAATCTGTCAACATGTTCATTGAATCTGTCAGTTGCATAATCTTTAGCTTGCCATGTTGTAATTAAGAACGGCCAGTCAGAGGATTGAAGCAATAAGTTTTCTCTCGCAAGTTGATTTAATGCTCTGTGAAGTAATTTATCTTCAGGAATCTCAGCGTGTGCATCAACAATTTGACACATACGTTTTTCACAAGAGTGAATAATTGGCCACATCCATTCAGTTAAATGATTTTGCCATACATAGAAATGACCGCCTTGCCCCCAAGATGACTCAGGAATCTGAATAGCTTCCTTTGGAGGATATTTTGTTATATATTCACCTGCTGTCATAATCTCAACTTCCGGTAAGTAAGTATTGAACTTTTTAATAACCTGTTTAATAAATTCAACACCTTCAAACCACCAGTGTCCGAATAACTCAGTATCAAATGATACCATTACCAAACCTTCTTTTCCGGTTGCTTTTTTATAATCATTTAACAAGTGATAAATTAACGTTGTGTAGTGATCAGAGTTCTCATTTATTTTATTAAATGCCAAAACAGGATCATATAACATTTTGTCACCCAAATCAGTCGTTGGAGAAGTAATTCTCCAATAGTGCATACCTGATTTATCATCACGTTTATGGAATTCTCTAAAGCATCCGTCTCCGGGGTATCCGTCGGCAGCTGACCATACTTGATAGCCGGCTCTGTCATTTCTGCCCATTACAGCTACTTGCGCATCAGGCAGCCAATATGCAGAATATGTGTCATATCCTGTTGCAGGTCTTTCAGGTAGCGGTATATACTCAATATTACCATAAACACCTATAACACGTCTGTTACCGATTGAGTTACCTCCTTCAATTACATGAGATTCAGTGAAGAAGTAATGAATATCATTATTTTGTAAAGTAACTTCTATCGCCGGGCGCCAATGTTTTTTGCCATCCTTGCCTACATATTCATATCCTTGTCTGTATGCACACTCAGGAAGCCAAGCACCCATTGCTTTCTTACCGAATAATCTTTCTGTGGTATCTTGACCTATTTTAAATTGAGCATTCAAGTTACTATCTGTAGCAAGCAATGGCGAAAATCCATGTGTTGCACCTGATGTTGTAATCTCTATGCAGCCTAAATCCTGATACTTTCTAAAATATTTTATAAGATTTTTTTCATATTTATTTACAAAATCATCTCTTAATTTATTCCATAAATCAAAGTAATATTTTGCTAAATACTTTAAGTGTTGAGAATGAGCAACATTTGGATCCGGATATCTTTCCAAATCTTTTGAAACAGCAGTTATTTGTGCATCTATGTATTTTACGAAACCATTCTGTAAATGTTCGTCATTTAATTGTTCTGCAAGTATTGGAGTAATACCGACAGTTAATTTTGCTTTTATACCTTCTTCATACAATTCTGATATTGCATTTAGAAGCGGCACGTATGTTTCTGCCATACATTCATAGAGATTTTCTTCTCCGAATGGCCACATACCTGCCTTTCTATAGTATGGAAGATGGCTGTGTAACATAAATACAAATTGTCCTACTGACATTCTTGCCTCCGTTCATTTTTTCGTATTTTTAATCTCTTTTTAGTATTCAATATATATTTTTACATTATTATTTATACCATGATTCTAAAAAAAAAGTAACTCTTTAGTATTAATTCAACCGAATAATGTTACAAATGTTAACTATATTTTAAGCAATTTTGTCTTAAATTATTGACATATAAGGTTTATATAACAATTAATTATTGTATTTTTAACAATTATCCTATTGCAAACATAAAATTATTATTTATTGAACATGTAGAGCAAAAATCTGTTTCGGCAGTAATATTTTTTGAATAATCTTTAAAAGATACTCCCATTCTTCCTCTGTAGTCGTTTGACAGGAACGGACAAGAATATACACCATTTTTTGTGAGAACTCTGCCATACATACAATCAGTTTTTTCTGACTTTACTACAGTGCTGTCAGAACAGTCCGGATATGATACATTTATTTGGACATCAGTATTTGTAATTTCATTCTGAGCAAGCAAATTCATTAAATTTTCTTTAATAACAACATCACTTAATTTATAAAAATTTTGAACTGCTAAAACAGATGTAAAATTATATCTTGATAAAATTTTTAGAGCTGATATAGTCTGTCGAAAATGCCCTCTGTATTTAATTTTATCACTTTCCTGTTCCAAAAAATGTGCAACTGAGAGTCTGAAAAAAATTTGGTTTTGTCCTTTCAACTTTTCATCATTTAATTCATTTTGAACAAGACCCTCATCCTCTACTTTTTTTAAAAATCTTATTTTTTTTTCATTTAAAAAACTGGCATTCGTACATATACAAACATTACTTCTTTTAAGACATAATCGTAGTATAGCGTTAAAATCAGGATGAGTCATAGGCTCACCGCCCGTTAAATATATACAATGAATATTTTCATCTTTAGTATCATTTATAGCTTCTTTTATAGTATCTAATGATATATAGTCTTTTATTTTTTTAGAAATAGGAAAATCAATATAACATCCGCTGCAGCGTTGGTTACAATTCTTTGCGGTTAGTTCTATAAATAAATTGTTTAATGCGCATAACTGATACGAAGGTGCCATACATAAACTCATCTAATCTCTCTCCTTTAATATATTGATTTGCACTTTTATTAACACGCCTATCATAATTCAATTTTTTAAAAAATAAATCATCAAGTAAGGTAAATAAAATATAGTCAACAGGGCAAAGTTATTTTAATAATTATTTTTTTAAAATCAGATTCAATATCGCTGTAAAATAATTTTTAAATTCAGCCAAACTTCTGACATTCAAAAATGTTTTTAAAATAAATTCAGGACGTAAATAATATCTCTTAATTGCTTGTTTGCGTAACTCTAATATACGTTCTTTGGAAAGCTTATGAGCACGAACAATCGGTTCACAATAAGAATTCGTATAATCCAATTCTTCTGTTATAAGTTTGTTTATCATAGAATAAGCGAAGAATTTTGTTCCGGGAAGCGGGTTAGCAACATAAAAACTTACAAAACTACTGTCTAACTCAATCGCAAATCTTATTGTTTCCTCTATAGTTTCCTCTGTTTCCCAAGGCAGGCCGATAACAAAGCAATTGTGAATTTTAATTTTATGTTTTTTTAAGATTTTTACAGTATTTATTATTTCATCAAGTGTAATTCTTTTTCCGATATTATCTAAAATCATTTGAGAACCGCTTTCGACACCAATACTGCACAGCCTGCACCCCGCTTTATACATCCAGAATGCTGCGTCATCATCTATTGTATTTACTTTAATATTCGATGACCAGGTGATTTTTAGCCCTGTATCAATTATTTGTTTGCATAAATTAATAGTCCAATCTTTATCAATATTAAAAATATCAGACCAAAAAATAAAATTTGTAATGTCATATTTTTCTACACATTCTTTTATCTCTTTAATTATATTTTCAGGAGAACGTTTGCGAACCTTCATCCCTGATATCGGGGTCGCAAGACAGAAAAAACAATTATATGGGCAACCTCTTGAAACTTTTATCACAGCTTGAACTTTGCCGTTATAAGAACAAGTGTATAAGGAGTTATTGATTAAATGTCTTGCCGGAAAAGGTAAATTATCAAGCTCTTCAATAAACGGACGAAGCTCATTTTTTGCTGCCTGCATATTTTCATCCGTATAACAAATACCTAATATCTCATTATCAGGAACACCATTTAATATGTCTTTAAATGTATATTCCGCCTCTCCTACAATTACATAACTAATAAAAGGGTTTTCATAAGTAACATTAGTATTATAGGTTAAAAAGGGGGCACCTTTTACAATTATTTTTACAGAAGGTAATAACTCTTTTGCTCGAAGCAAAATTTCCATATCTGATTTGTAAGTTGGCATAGCAACATTTGCAACCAAAAAATCAGGAGCATATTCCATTAAATCGTCAAGGAAATCTCCGCCAAAACTATAATCTTTAACTTTTGCGTGATAACCGGATTCTTCCGCTATTGCTGCCAGATATAATAAATCAGTCGGAGGAAGAGGTGAAGCCACAACCGAATTAATTATCGGCTGTTGACATCTGTCTTCTCTGTTTATAATCGGAGACGGAGGATAAATTAAAAAAACATTTCCCCTGATATTTTTATTAATGTTATCTTCCATATATTATGCCGATACTTTATCTTTAACTTTTGATGCAATAATCGAAGCACATATTAAGCAAATTGCACCTATAATAAATGTATATTCCCAGTGATAATTAATACCGTCAAATACATTAAAAGAACATCTGCTAATAAACCAAGAAACTAA
>CAMORE010000083.1 GCA_946623365.1 uncultured Acinetobacter sp. | reverse complement strand
GCGGAACAACGAAGCAATCTTTGATTGCACAGGCGCTAAAAGGTTAATGTAATAGTAGTTGATGATTAATGTAGGTTGGGTTTTAACCCAACAAAAACTTTATATCTTGTGCAATTTTGAGCGTATTCAAAGAATTCGCTAGTGGCCAAGTGTGAGTAAACCACCCGTTTCCATCCCGAACACGGTCGTAAAGACTCATAACGGTGACAATACTTGGAGGGCCACCTCCTGGGAAGATAGCTCGCTGCTAGCATCTAATTTAAATAAAAAAGAAATCGGTTGGATAATCGGTTTCTTTTTTTTGTTGTAAACCACCCTCCCTCTCAGGAAAACGTGACATTTGTCTTGACCTGTTCGCATTAAACGTGTCTACGCAAAAAGACTTGAATAAAATTATTGTTTTCAAGTCTTTTAGGCTTCGCACTCTGCTCACAGGTCGCTAGTCACCTTTTCCTTCGGCAGAGTCATCCCGTTCTTAGATTTTGCTTCACACTCCGCTACCGTTCACTTCATTTTGCTCACGCAAAAGTTTCGTTCACTTAGCTCCGTGCTACTTCGGCGTTCCGTTCGCTTACGCGTCACTTCAGCCTACGCAAAATCCGCAACACAGTCGTAAAGACCTACAGAGGCGAAGGCTTGGTTGCTCGCGTTGAACGTGTCTTCGGATTTTGTTACAAAGAACTTACGTTCTTTTTACAAAAGTCCTCCGCACTCCGCTCGCAATCCGCAATACTTGGAGGGCCAGGGGTAAATGAACTGGATTGTAGTGATAACTGCAAACTTGGAAGTTGTCTACGTGCGTAGCACCCTGGGAAGATAGCACGCTGCCAACATCTATTTTAAATAAACGACCAATTATTAGGATTAATAGTTGGTCGTTTTTTAATGGAAAATTGAAAATTATTATTAAGAATTGTAAATATTTTAAAATTTTTAGGCAATTTCATATCTTCACGAAACTTACTAAAATCGAAAGTGTAGAAAATTGTCTAAATAGGCAGAAAGGACAAAATATGTCAATTACTTTAAAAGTATGTGGGAAAGCTAATGGACTTGTACAACAAGCAAAACGCCAAGTTTTAAATCAAGCAGCTGCAAGTAGTGCTATGAAATCTGCAAGAAGAAGTGCTATTATTGATACAGGTCTTACTGCTACAAATGGTGCTTTGACAGCAGTTAATATAAGTGGAGGTAATACTGGTTTGGGTATTGCAACTGGTTTATGTACTGCGTTAGCTGGTTTAATGACTGGTGCCCAACTAAAAGAATTTATTAAAGCATCAAAAGCAAAAAAGCAAGCAGCAAATGCTCTTACTGAGATTATGAATAAACCTGAATTTAAAGATATTATTCAAAGATTTAAAAGAATTAAAGGTGCAAACATGTCAACCGAAGATTTCTTAAAGGCAATACGTGACAAATTTAATGACGGTGTTAATATTGTTGCTAGATAACTAAGCACGAATATAATTATAAATAAAAAAGAAATCGGTTGGATAATCGGTTTCTTTTTTTGTAAATTTACTCCTTAATCGGGCGATTGATGCCTTTTTTATTTTTGGTGCGGTGCACCGCACCCTACTGTAAACAATCTTATTTTAAAATATTGTTTTAATAACTCTGCAAGGATTCCCGACTGCAACTGTATTAGGTGGAATATTTTTAGAAACAACACTTCCTGCACCAATGACTGAATTTTCACCAATTGTTACACCAGCTAAAACTACCACATTGCCTCCCAGCCATACGTTGTTACCAATGGTTATTGGCTTTGCAAGCTCTGTTCCGTATTCTCTTTCTTTATAATTTATCGGATGAGTTGAAGTGTAAAAGCTGCAATTTGGGCCAATCAGGACATTATCTCCTATTTTTACTTTAGCGGAATCCAGTATTAGGAGGTTATGGTTAGAGCAGAAATTTTCTCCTATCTCGATATTGTATCCGTAATCACACATAAATGGTTGTTCGATAAGAAATGATTTTCCTATTTTACCTATGATTTTTTTTAATAATATATTTCTCATACGCATAAATAGCGGTGAAGTATTGTTAAAACGATTGCAAAGATTTTTGCAATGCTGTCTTTCTGAAAACAGTTTTAAATCCAGTCCTGCGTTGTATAATTCGCCGTTAAGCATTTTTCTTTTTTCGTTAAATTTTAATTTTTTGTTTTTAAGAAAATATTTTATTATTTGTTTACAAAAAATTGTATTAAAAATAAAAGTAGCAGATGTTTTCACAATTGATTATTCCTCTTCATTCTTGAATAACTTTGCCGAAAAACAATCTTAGTCCGCCAAAATTTTTTTTAAGTGTTTGTTTTATTCCACAGGTTATAGAGTTTAGGTTTTCAGTAATTTCATTTGTATTTTGCATTGTATCCGGCAGCGTTTTATCAAAATCTAAGATCGTATTATTTATATTATGTGTGAAATTATGAAGCCCTCCTGTTGAGTTTTCCAAATTTTTAAATGTGTTGTTCCACTGTTCTTCTATGATTATGTTATCAATTTTTTTAGTAGCTTTGCTTATGTTACGTGTAGTATCTTTAAAATTAGCAGAAGAGCTTTTAATATTTTCTCTATTTTCCTCTAAAATGTCTTGAAGCATTATAAATAATCCTCCTATCGCATTAAGAGTAGTGTCAAGGTTTTCAGAAGCTGACAGAAGGTTGTTTTTAATTTTATCCAAATCTTCCGGAGTTTGATTTTTTAAATATTCTTTAATATCTACTGTTGAGTGTCCATGAATATGGGAATGTTCTTTTATAAATCTTTCAGATGGAACTTCCGGATAAATTAATTCGATATAGTCAAATTCTTTATCATTTTTTATTCTTGTTTTTAGTATTGCTTTTGTATTGAGCGGAAGCTTTAATTTTTTAGTCAATGTTATTTTTACATTTGTGCGCTTTGAGTCTTTGCTGTGAGTTCTATCAGAGGCATTACCTACTTTAATTCCTTTATAGTATACAGGTATACTTTTATCAAAGGGTCTGGCATCCGAAAATACAGCCGTAATATGTCTATGGCTCAGATGATTAATTATAAATAAAAAAATAATTATTATTAAAATAAGAAAAATTGGTTTTTTCATAATATATTAATAATAATTATTTCTATTAAATTTTATATTGCTCTGTCAGGCAAAAATATTAATCTAAATCGTAATTAAGCATTGAAACAACTTTAACACCTGCAGATTCAATTTTTTCCCTGCCTTTAAGCGGATCAAGTTCAATTATAAACGCAGTAGATACAACTTCTGCACCGACTCGTTTAATTAAATTGCATGCTGCAATTGCAGTTCCTCCTGTTGCGAGCAAATCATCAATCACAACGACTCTGTCTCCTGCTTTTAATGCATCTTCGTGGATTTCTATAGTATTTGTGCCATATTCAAGAGTGTAATCTTCTTTTATCGTTTTTGCAGGAAGTTTATTAGGTTTTCTAACCGTTATAAATCCGCAATTAAGTTTATAAGCAAGAGCTGCTCCAAAGATAAAACCTCTTGATTCAATGCCTGCTACATAGTCAACTCCTTCATTTTTAAATCTTTCATACAAAAAATCTATCATAATTTGCATTGATTCAGGATCTTTAATGGCAGTAGTTATATCCAAAAACATAATTCCTTTATGCGGAAAATCCGGAACAATTCTTATATGTTCTCTTACATATTCATAATTCTGTAGTGTAGTTGTCATTTTAGTACCTCTTGTAATCTATTCTGAACTTCTTTTACTTTTTCTTGTAATGCTTGTAACTCTTTAGTAATTCTTTCCTTTATTTTATTTTGTTCTTCCATGACTAAACCATGTGCAGTTTTTCCCCAGTTCATATCTTTTTTGCAGAATAAAATTTTACCGCATATAAATATTTCCATAGGAAACCAAATTGTCAGCATGTAGACGGTTGTTTCGAAAGCTTCAATGAAAGCTTGCTTTCTGGGTTGGTTGTCATACTTTCTTAAACTGTATCTTATAGTCATAAAAAATCCCGCGCCAACTACTGCGGATACAATTAGTGATGACCAAAGTGTGTTATGCAGGCTGAACGGGTCAATTTTATCAGTAAACAATTTAATAAGCCTAAAAGTAACTTCCATCATAAACCACATCGGCATTATGAATTCCGTAATATACATTGCCATATCAAATTGTGCCCTAAGTGACATTTTTTTAGAACACATTGCTTGCCAGGAATACTCTAAATATCTTCTTATAGTTCCTTCCAACCATCTTCTGCGTTGTCTGAATAACGGAAATAAATATACAATTCCTTCTTCGTACACGCATGCTTCAGGACAAAATCTTATATCCCATCCTTTTATATGCAGTCTTGTTGACATATCTAAATCATCTGTAATTGTATAGTTATTCCACCCTCCAATATCTTCCAGTGCTTTTCTTTTTATCAGTTCACCGTTACCTCTTAATTCAACCGCTCCTTTTATTGAGTCTCTGCCGATTTGAAGCTGTGTGTCCATTGTGTATTCGTTATTTTGACACCTTGTTAAGATATTAGCATCTTTATTCCTTATTATTTTTCTTGCTTGAACAGCACCGACATCTGATGGTTCCAAATTTGGTATAAGTTTATTTAAAAAATCAGGTTCTACTGTTGCATCGGCATCAAAAACCAGTATTGCTTCGCCTTTTGCGACCTCTAATGCATCATTTAGAACGGCTGATTTTCCGGGGAAAGCATCTTTTGCTCTTACCATCGCAATAACTTGTTTGTATTTGTCAGCCAAATCTTTAATAACAGATGCAGTGTTATCAGAACTTCTGTCATCAATCACTATTATTTCAAAATTCGGATAATCTAATTTTAAAATATTTTCCACTGTATTAGTTATAACACCTTCTTCGTTATGAGCAGGTATTATAACTGATACAAACGGTTTATAATTTTCATTAATTACAGGCGGATGTATTTTTTGTTTACGTTTTTGATATTTTGTAGCCGCAATTGAATATAGTCCGTATATAACCATACATGCACATAGTATGACAAATCCTTTTGTCGTATCTACGTGATTTTGGAATACGTATAAAAATACTCCTAACCCAAATAATATTAAAAATAAAAGTAATCTTTCTCTCATACTATACCAATACATTTCCATTATATCAAAAGCAATTAAAAAAAGTAAAGTAAATTAGCTATAACACCTCTGAAAACTATAAAAAAAAGCTTGAGTTGGTACTCAAGCGGAAAAAGGGAAAAGGGATTAAAAAGGGAAATCTTTATCTTACATCTAAGAAAATATCTTGAATGTTCTGTCGATATTGTCATCTTTTACTTGTTTTATTGAATCGTATTCTTTTGTCAGAGCTGTTCTTTCAGTTTCTAATTTGCTTAAATCCTGATCATATTTTGTATCTTTTTTGTTTATAATATTTAATTCATGCTCGTATTTTGCTTCTGCTTTCTTTTCATTTGTAGTGTCATTAACTTCATCAAGCTTAGTTGTTGTAGCTATACTAATTTCGTTCCAGCCTCTTTTAGTTCCGGTTGCGTTGTATTCCATTAATATAGCTTTACCTGATTTTATAATATTATTGAACCATTCATTACCTGTATCACCGTCTTTTGCGAAATCGTCAATAGTCATACATCCGCCGGCTTCTTGAATACCTTCAAAAAGTTGAACGTAATATTTGAATTCATTTGCCATACTTGCATCAAAATCTTCAAAACCCCTTTTAAATAAGGCTGCATTAACTGTTTTATCAGGTGTTCCTTCTGTTTCATCATCCGGTTTTTCAAGCCTCATTACATTATATATTTCTGAACTATACTTACTATACAGCGCATCTCTAAATTCAGATATTGCACTTTCAATTTCTTTTTTATCAGCCGGTGTTTTCCCGTTTTCTGAGTCTGAACTCATTGCCAAAACTTTATTATATTTATTAACAACGCCTGAAGCATCTGAATCATTTTTATGTTTATCAAAAACATATTTTTCTACATCAGTCATTAAACAAGCAAAATAGCTATTTCCTTTGCTGTCAGTAAAACTAACAACATCTTCGTCGCTTGGAGCACTTGTGGAAACAGTCCCGACGTTGTTACCTCCGACTGTACCACCTACACTACCGGTTGAAATACCGTCGTTATTGTAGTACCAGCCAAAGTCTTGTTGTTCAAATCCCATCATTGCCCAAGCAAATGAGTATTTATCATTTCCATATGTATTATAAGCTTCTTCTACTTCCGGTTCTACAATCATCATACCGGAAGCTGCATCAACCATTGCGAAAGTACCATCTCTGCCTTCTTGATACCCGCATACTGTTGCATATGTTGCATCTACCATCTTGGAAGAAGTTCCATCGTTAAATTTGACCTGAATTTTTTTAGCATCAAGGGCAGCCATGTACTCGTTGTACACTTCGTCCTTTTGTGTAGCAAGCGCAATTTTCTGGCTCTGAATATTTTGAGCCTGATATTCAACATCGTGGATTCTCGATGTTATGCTTAATAATCTTGCCTGTGATGCCGCCATTCCCATGGTAGTTTGTGTCCTTTTGTTATTATTTTCCCTTGTTTAATATATTTATCGGCATTTTTCAGAAAAACTTTAGACTTTTTAGCATATTTAATAAAAAATTGTTACAATTCTTAATATAAATTAAAAAAATTACAATAAAATATAGCTTATTATTGCATACAAAATATATAATAAATACTATTTAGTAAAATTATATTAATCATAATTATTTAGTTTTAGATGTCCATATATTTTTTGTAAATCCACTACCTGATTTTATATAGTGTTATTATATTCCTCCAAGTGAATCATCTTTTTTAATATCTTGTTTCAAATGATAAATCAAATATTCTTTGCTGTTTTTATCTTTGAAATTAGGATTTGTCTGTTCAGTAAAAAATTGTTTCGGGGACTTAATCATCTGCCACATATTTTTACGTTCTTGCTCTTGTTGCAATTCTTTATATTCACTGTTTTTTTTGAGTGCTTTACCTAATTTGCCAAATATAGATAAAACCTGTGTTGTTGTATTATCTTTTCCTTTAATATTATTTGCAGCTTCATTAAACCAGATATTTAATAAAGTTTTATAAGATTTATCAGCGGATGTTCTCGCTTTTTGAAGATTTAATTGACTGTCACCCGGCATAATTTTTAAATCTTTCATTATGTTGGATGTCAGATTAATAATTTCTGTATTTGTCATTGTATTAAGCCTTGTATCAGTGCTGAAGAATATTTTGTTCAATTCTTCTTCAATTTTTTTCACTGCTTCTTCTTTAGATAGACCGCTTTCTGCAAGATTTGCATCTTCAATAAAGTATTGTGCCAAATCTTTAGTATCGCCGTGTTCAAGATATTTTGTTAATCTCATTGAACGTTCTGCTTGTTCTGCCGTTAAATCAATTGTATTACCGGTATCAATAAGAGTAAATGCTTTACCTTTTCTTGCTTTTATGGCATTTACATCAATAAAAATGTTTCCGGGGTGAATATCAGCATGAAGCGTTCTTCCTGCTTTTTCAGTTTTATACAGCTGCTCAACCAATACTTTCATATATTCATCAATCATGTAATCTACATCTGCTTCAGTCAGAGTTATATCTTTATATTTTGATGATAATTCTGCTTTGTCTTTTTTGTATTGATCAAGCCATTTCTGTATTTGTTCCTTGTCTTTAGAATTTTTAGCTTCTTTTAGTGCTTTTTCACAATCTTTAATAAAATAATCTATGTTATTTAGTTCCAAAAGTTTTCTAAAACTTATACCATCAGCTTTTTGCATTACGTATAAACCGTTTTTAACCTCAATCGGCTTGACAACTTGCGCTGTTTTAGTAAATTCTACCAGTTTTTGTGCGGCTTTCATTTCATTTTCAAAATCTATTTCCTTTGCTACTCCGTTTGCCAAATCGTCAATATTTTTTATTAAATATGCTTTTTCTGCTTCTGATTTATCTTTCATTGATTTAACAATATTAATGAATTTTTGTTTATCTTTTTCAATTTTTTCTGCGTTAATTCCTTTTTTTAGCATTTTTACGCAAACTTCTTTACCGTCGGGAGTTTCTACAAGATAGGTTTCTGCGATTGTACCGGTTCCCATATTTACTTTAACCTTGTAGTCTTTACCGAGTTTTGATTGAATTTCTTTTGCAGCCTCTTCAAGAGTTCGTGTTGAAGGACAGTTCTCTTGTAATATTTTTGCTAATTTATCGTTTTCTTGAATTTGTTTTAACTTTACAGCAAAAATATTTTCATCGGATAGAGCTTTAATTTGTTCATTTCTTGAAAGATGTTCACCCTTTTTCTTTCCTTCCCGCCTTAAAATTTTACTGACTTCAGGACTATCAAACATTATATCGCTAAGCTGCTGATATGTTGTTTTTCCTCCGTAAGGATTGTCTATTAATGCATCATGTGCATTTATTTCTTTAAATGCGGCTTCCAAATTTTTATCAAATACACTTGAAAATCTTCCTTTCTTAATCATAGGAATTAATGTAGCAACACCCAGTGCCGTATGTGTTAAGCTATCATTTACAAGATTTTCCACATATCCGTTAATAGACTTATCATTGTGTCTTTGTCCTATAAAGTATCTGTTTAAACTGTTACCTGCAAAATATGCAGGTATTCCTGCAATAGCACCGCCAACTACAGATATTGGCATCAATAAGCCGTTAATTGCACCTGATGCAAAGTTTCTAAGATTAGAATGAAATTTTGCAGAGTTATTCATTTTTTTTCTGATTTTATACGCTGCTTTATCATATTCATTGACCGCGCCATGAAAATCTTTTTTATCTGTTTTAAATTCTTCTGAGCCGATTCTGTTAATTTGTAACGTTGTAGCTTTTACGTATCCTCCGGTAAGAGCTGCTATTCCAACAGTAAACAAAGCAAGTTTTGTTTTTGAAGTAGCTGCTCTAGCCAAGAGTTTGCTATAAACTTTTTTAATATTTTTTAAGCTTAAGCCTCCGCCTCCTACTGCTTCAGCCAATTCTTTGTATTCATTTTTTGAACCGAATTTTTCGTTAAGCTGTTTTCCTGCGAAATGTAATTTAGCATCATTTCTTAACCCAAAATAAGTTAGTCCAGCGGCTCCGACTGAAAGCAAATCTCCAAATGCTTGCGCAGAGGTTTCTTGTGATGAATTGTAATCCTTAACTGTTTTTTTAAATTCTGCTTTAGAAATCTCTCCTTTTTTAACTTGTGATAATGCGGATTCTACTTTATCAGATCC
>CAMORE010000082.1 GCA_946623365.1 uncultured Acinetobacter sp. | reverse complement strand
GGAGTTTAAGGCAGATTTATAGTGTAGAGATTTGCCGGACTATTTTTGCACTTTTGTCCCAATTTTGCACTATTTTGCAATAGTATTTTATTCTTAAGCATTTTTAATGCCTTAAAGTGCCAATACATTTGAATATTTCCAATGTGCAATATAGTGCAAAAATAAATTATCTTTTAATTTGATATGTATCAAAATGTCTCTGAGATTGAGATAAGGCAAAATCTTGTATAATACAGAATATAATGTAACTTATGTTGAAAAATCTTTTGAAAATTCAAGCAGTATACATGGATATGAAATCGATTTAAATAAAACATTTAAAATGAGACATTGGTTTGATAAATTATAGTGCGGTTGAAAACTTGACTTTCAGGATATTATTTACCTCTATTTTGCATATTTTAAAAATATCTGTTGTCTTGTTTGCATCATCTCTTCAACAATCATCCACTTTCCGTTTGGCTGCTTTTGAAATACCATATATGCTTTCAAACTGTCATTATCAACGGATGGGTGACGAACGCTTGATATTTTAACTTTTCCTTTAGAGATTGGCGTTACTACGATATTAGTGTAATTATTCTTGTATGAACGGAGTTTTGCTCCTGCTTGTCCTATTTTCATTTGTTTTACATATGTTGCTGTATCTGTCAGAACATCTACAGTTTTTCCGTCAGGTTTTATAACCTGTCTAATAATCTTAGCCGATGGTGTATAAAATTCCGTAACAGAATTACTGTATGTATTTGCTGCATTAACATATGTATTAAAAGCTTTTAGAGCATCTTGTTTGTCATCTGCAAGAACAGACAATGATACTATAGTCATTACTAATAATGTTAATATATATTTTTTCATAATTACTTACCTCTCATATGTATAACGACGGTAAATTGTTTTTTGTTCAAATTTTTTATACGTCAGGTAAAGTTCCTTTTACTTCTGCAATTTCATCCGATTCTAAATGGAATGCACTATGTAAACTTTGAACTGCTTTTTTTGCATCGTTTTCATCCACTATACAACTGATTTTAATTTCGCTTGTTGCAATCATCTTAATATTTATATCATTATCTGCAAGAGTTTTAAACATTCTGGCAGCTATACCCGGTCTGTCAATCATACCGGCACCAACAATTGAAATTTTAGCAATTTTATCATCCACATAAACATTAGAAAATTCTAACTGTGCTTTGACTTTATCTAAAATATTTAAAGTTTGCTCTAAATCACCTTTATCAATTGTAAAAGCTATATCATTTGTATTTAGTTCTTTTCTTGCATATGACTGAATAATCATATCAACAGATATGTTTGCAATTGCTAAACCGTTAAACAGAATCGCTGCAGTACCGGGGTTATCTTTTACATCGCATACAACAATTCTCAATTGTGATAAATCAGACGCAACGCCTGTTACAGGTTTATGTAATTCCATTTTATCGACTCCTACTATTAAAGTTCCTAAATTATCTAATTTAAAAGTACTTCTGACTCTTACAGGTACTTCATATTGTTTTGCGGTTTCTACAGCTCGAGGATGAAGAACATTTGCTCCGACTCTTGCAAGTTCCAACATTTCTCCGTATGAAATCTGCTCCAATCTTGAAGCATTCGGAACAATGCGCGGATCTGTAGTATAGACTCCTTCCACATCGGTGTAGATATCGCATCTTTTAGCATTTAAAGCGCCTGCAAGTGCAACCGCTGATGTATCAGAACCTCCTCTTCCGAGAGTTGTAATTTCAAAATCTTCTGTAACACCTTGAAAACCTGCGACTACAACAACTTTTCCTTGTTCAAGGTAACTTTTTATTTTTTCTGTTTTAATATCTATTATTCTTGCTTTAGAATGAACTTTTTCTGTCATAATTCCGATTTGCATGGCATTCATACTTACTGCTGGGCATCCTTGTGCCTGAAGAGCCATTGCAAGAAGCGCGATAGAAACCCCTTCTCCTGTAGAAAGCAGCATGTCCATTTCTCTTGAAGACGGATTCTCTGATATTTCATGTGCCATCTTTACGAGATAATCCGTTGTGTGTCCCATTGCTGACACTACAACTACAATATCATGCCCAAGCTCTTTCTCTCTGATAATTGCTTTTGCAACATTTTTTATTTTATCGGTATCGGCAACAGATGTTCCGCCAAACTTTTGTACTATTATGTCTTTCATATCAATTCCCATTGTCCATCTGATATTATATATTGAATAAATAATTATATCAATATTTTAAATAATTTGTGAGCATTAAGTATTAATGACTTTAACACCTCTCCCTAGCTTTCTTCCACAGGGGGTGAAGGAATTTCTTCAAAAATTTACGATAATTACACCAAATGTAGTATTTTTGTATTTTTTATTAAAGCTTCTTTTTAAAAAAGTCGTTTACTATATTGACTTTATGTAAATAAACATTAATACAAAATTAAAATACGAATATAGGAGATTCCGCTATGGGAATGGCAGCATCACAAGCAAGATACTTAGCACTTACGGCAAGAAAGACTAATACGGAATGGGAAGGTCAACAGATAAACCAAGCAAGAACAGCTCTTGCTAATCAGAGTGCAAATTTGTTTAACCGGTTACTCGGGTTAGAGGTGCCTACGCCGCCTAATAAAACAGATTATACGGAACTCCAATACTCATACGAAGACGGAACAGAAGAAGGTTCCGTAATTGAACATTGGGAACAACTCGGAAATCAAGCGGGTGATTATAACTATATTGTAAAACATTACTATATGGCAAATGTTCTAACAGGTTCTCAAAAAGAACTGCGAGACCCTCAAGTTCAACTGGGTGATGTATTGAATGAGATGCATTTTGATCCTGCTACTACTACAATAACAAGAAATGTTGATGCTTCAGGTAATGTATCTCTTGATGTTAAATATAAAGTAGCCGGAGCAGAACAATCCAGAAATTATGACAAACTGTCTAAAGCTCAAGCTGACTCAGATCCTCAGCTAAAAACAGCGATAAGTGATTTTGCAACTGCAAAAGGTCTTGCAATTCAGGACGGTTATCCTTTGAATGATAATGTGTATGGCTGGTTTGATTCATCCAGCAATACATGGCATTTCTTCATGGCAACTGATTATAACAAGGTTACTCAGAGTCAAGTAGATGCAGAAGAAGCTTTAAAGAAAGCATTAGAGGAAAAAGGGTATCTAGATAAAGACGGACAATTAATTAGTAATGTATACTATTATAAATCCGGTGATAAGTATTATTTCACAGTAGAAAGTGATACAACCACCGATAATACAATAGCAAAAGCCGTTGATAATAATGATTATTCAATGGCATATAATTCTCCGGCTTACGTAGGAAATAGCAGACTTAAAGAATTAAATGAGCTTATTCAAAATGACAGCATTGACCAAGTTGCAGAGCTTGCTCAAATTCTGAGAGATTGCCCGAATTCTGCAATAAATCAATATATAAGCTTCAATGCGGCAGGTGATTTGGAATACACAGGAAATGGTATATATACATTTGAATTGAACGGAAAAACTTATTATACAACAAAATCCGACTTATTAAGCAGTTACAATTCCTCAACACGTGCAGGAAATACTATTGATACACAATCAAATCTCAATTATTATAATGCAGCAGTAATCTCTAAGAAAATAGAAGAAAGTAACAAAGCTCTTATGGAGACAGATAGCAAGGGTCGATTTACTTCGGTAAGATTTGACAATGACAGTGTAACATATCGTCTGAATGTTGAACAAGTTACAAACGAAACTGCATACAATGATGCACATAATCAGTATTTATATCAAAAAGCTCAATATGAAAAAACTATTGCGGACATAAATGCTAAAACATCTATTATCCAAAAAGAAGACAGAACGCTTGAACTCAGGTTAAAACAGTTAGATACAGAGCAAAATGCACTTGCAACAGAAATGGATGCCGTTAAGAAAGTTATTAAAGATAACGTTGAGAAGACATTTAAAACTTTCTCAGATTAATAGGTTTATATTAAACAAATTATTATGCTATAATAGCTCAAGAAAGAGGTTTAAATGTACGAATTCCCTTTTGAGCTGGATGATTTTCAAAAAGAAGCTTGTAATTATATTAGTGACGGAAAGAGCGTAGTTGTTTGTGCCCCGACAGGTGCAGGCAAAACAGTTATCGCTCAGCACGCAATACATTGCGCTTTGCGAGATAATAAAAGAGTTTTTTACACAACTCCTTTGAAGGCGTTATCAAACCAGAAATTCAGTGATTTTTCAGAACAATACGGTGCTGATAAAGTAGGTTTATTAACAGGTGACACTTCATTTAATCGGGATGCTCAGATTGTTGTTATGACAACGGAAGTATTCAGAAATATGCTTTACGGAACAAATTTCGGTTCGGTTTCCGACAATATGAAAGATGTTCGCTATGTAATTTTAGATGAAGTTCACTATATGAATGATGAGCAAAGAGGAACTGTTTGGGAAGAAAGCATTATTTATTGTCCCACAAATGTTCAAATTATTGCTCTTTCTGCAACAGTAGCAAATGCGGACAAATTAACGGATTGGATAAATACGGTTCACTCAAGAACAGAACTTGTTAATACAGATTTTCGTCCTGTTCCTTTAAGGTTCTATTATTTTGACTCTTCTCAGCCAAATACAATATTACCTTTATTAACTCCAAGCGGTGCATTAAATAATAAGATTAAACCCGAAAAAAAACAATTCAGGAGGGGTAAACCTGTTGCGAAAAGGAATACAGTAAAAGATGTTGTAAGGGTTTTACATGAAAAAGACATGCTGCCTGCAATATATTTTACTTTTTCCCGCAAAAAATGTGATGAACAGATGGAAAAGTGTGCGGACTTGTGTTTGGTAACCCCAAAAGAACAAGCTGAAATTCAGCAAATAATAGATGATTATATAGCTGAAAACCCGTATTTATATAAAAATAAACACATTGAGTACCTGTTATTAGGAGTTGCTTCTCATCATGCCGGTTTACTGCCAGGGTGGAAAGTTCTGGTTGAAAAATTATTCCAAAAAGGATTAATCAAAGTTGTTTTTGCGACAGAAACTCTGGCTGCAGGAATAAACATGCCTGCCCGTTCGACTGTTATAAGCTCTATTAGTAAGAGAACTGATACAGGGCATAGAACATTAACGCCAAGTGAATTTTTGCAAATGTCAGGCAGAGCAGGCAGAAGAGGAATGGATGAAATTGGATACGTAACAATAGTAGGTACTGCATTCCAAACTCCGGAAGAAGTTGCGGAACTTGTTTTGAGTGATGCGAATCCTCTTGAAAGTAAATTCTCTCCGAGTTATTCAATGGTTTTAAATTTACTTCAGAGATTTACTTTAGAAGAAGCAAAAGAACTTGTGCTAAAAAGTTTCGGATACTTTTCTTCCAATTCAAGAGTTGAGCCTCTTCTTAAACAGCAGGCGGAAAATCAAGAAAAAATTGACGAGTGTAACGCATTCAGGTGTTATTGCAATAAATCCAATCAAGATTTATTAGACTATAATAAGATTCGAGAAATATATGTTCAAAACAGAAGAACTTTTAAAACTATCCAAAAACAGGAAAAGAAAAAAAACAGACCTCTGACAGATGAAGCAAAGGAATTTGGAAGACAAAATAAAATTATGCTCGATAAAATGCATGGTTACGAATGTGATACATGCAAACTGTTTAAAAAGCATATGAAATCAATAGAAGTTTTAAACAGGTATGAAGCTAAACAAAAACATTTAATAAAAGAGATTGAAAAACAAAAAGATATTTTCTGGAACAGATTTCTATCTCATAGAGCAGTACTTGAGGAATACGGTTTCTTAAAAGACGATTATCCTAATGAACAAGGTGTTATAATCTCTCAACTGCGTTCAGAAAATGAGTTATTTCTTGCATTAATTATTTTTTCGGGTGCTCTTGAAGGCTTGACTCCTGCCGAACTTGCATCTGTAGTTTGTGCAATTACAACTGAAGATATGAGAGCGGATTTGTTTTCACAACTTCCGCTATCACCAAATGTCAGAAAAAGACTTAATAAAATAAAAGATATTAAGCGAGCTTTGGATAAAAAACAAAAAACTTATGATGTAGAAGATCCGATGTACATCAACGGTTTCTATTCACCTTTAATAGAAATGTGGACAAACGGTGCGGAGTGGGATTCTATAGTAGACGAAGTAGAAATGGGTGAAGGAGATATCGTAAGAACATTTAAACGTGTTATTGATGTTCTTCGTCAATTCTGCACGATATCAAATATACCGGAAGCTTTGGCGTTTACAGCAAGAGAAGCTATTGATTTAATAAACAGAAGCCCTATAGATATTGATTAATATAGCAAATTTTATTTTTTTGTTTTTTAGTATAAATATGAAGATATTGCCGGTAAATACTATTAATCAGAATCAAACAGGTTTTAAAAGTAGCGTAAGAATTTATACTCCTAAAGACAATCCCGATTTCAAGTCTTTTGGGCAAATGGTGATAAGGACTTCTACAAACGTTTTCAGAGAGGATATAGATTGGGCTAAACTTGCAAAATTTATTATTTATCATTTTAAAGATGTGCCGGTTGTAAATGCATACTCACTTGCCGCATCTGATTCTTCTGAAGCGATTACTTATGCTATATCGTTGTTTGATACACTTAAACAAATGAAATTATTTAATGAATACAAATCGAAATTTTCTCATATCTTTGCAAGCGACATTGACCAAGAGATTTTAAGAGCGGCTATGTCAGGAAAGATTAATCTGCTTGGTATTGAATTTGTTTTAGCGGAGAAGCAGGGATTTAATTTATATAACTATGTAAAAGACAAATCCGTTTCAATGATGATTAAGGGAGATAATACATCAGAGACAGATTATATTTATTCATATGCTGTTATTCCGGAAATAAGAGATGCAATAAAATATAAGCGTTCAGACATACTGACCGAGTTAAAACAGTTGAAAGATTACGGGAATTCTGTTGTTATGTGCAGGAATGTATTTCCGTATCTAAATTATGAATACCAACATAATATAATAGAATACGCAAGAAGGAATCTTAAACCAGGCAGTTTGTTTATTATCGGAGATTTTGATAACGAAGTAAGGAATATTGGAGACAAGCTTCTGCGTAACGGCTTTTTTAGACCCTTTAATGATGAACTCTGCATATTTGAAAGAAAATAATGCAAATGTAAATTTTTGTAACAAAAATTTAAGAGTATGAAATCTTAATATACTGCTTGTACTTTATATAATATATGAGGCGTTAAGATGGCAGTCGATGTAATAAGATTAGCAAAAACCGAACAACAAAAACCAACATCAGCGGCAGCGAATACCGAAGTGCAGGTTGATTCTGTTTTTAATAAAAAAGATCCGGATACAACAACTGTTGCAGCTTCTAGAAATAAAGATGCAGAATTTATTCATGAAGGAATCATAGGTTTAGCAAAAGACCTTAATATAAGTGAGAATGAATTATTTGAATGGATTAATAAATACCTTGGAATTTCTGAATCAAAAATATACTCTTTTTCAGCAGAAGAATTCACAGGAACTATTCAAAATATATTAGAAGAAATCACATCATACATTCAAAATGTTAAGAGCATTATAAAAAAAACAAACGTATCAGAAAAAGATATTTTTAAATCTTTAGGAGAACAATGTCATGAATTAATCAAATTAGGTTTTTCATTACAAGAATTATCTGAAAAATTTGATAAAAGAAATCTTGCATTCAAGGAACGAACAAAAGCCGCAGCTCAAGGCAAAAAAAATATTAAAAGTGCAACATTTTTAGGAATACTAAAAGCTAAGAACCCTGGAAAACTAAATTTATATGATAACTTAAAAGAGGTTCCGCATGATGTACTTAAAGAATGTGTAAGAAATTTAGTAAAACAAGCTGTCCAAAAATTTAAAGATGCCGATGCTGATACTTTAAAAAAACAAACACAAATATTTAAAGAAGTGTTTGCCAATACTCCATTTGAGGACGCAAAAATATTGCTTCAAGTAGTAAGAGAAGAGTTTGGAACAGATGCATTAAAACAGTCTTTAGATATTTCTTTGAGCAGAATGAACAATGAAAACGATTCTGATTTTATGGATATCTTAATTAATTGGATTAAAAAAGAAGGTAAAGAGTTAAATCTTAGCGATGAAGACTTAAATCAAGTTATTACCAAAGTTCAATCTTTTTCAAATATTCCTGAATTAACACAATCAGCAAAGGCATTTATTGAACAATTCGGGAAAAATTTAACAGAAGATGAAAAGATTATTCTTAATCAAATTAATACAAAAATCCAAAATTACCTTAAAGAGCATAATATATCTGAGACAAAACCTGAGAATGTAAAAACTCCGACTATTGAAGATTTAAAACTTACAGATGAAGCACAAATAAATGTTTATAACAAATTAAATGATGTTATTGACAAATTGGTGCAAATAAATCTTGCTGCAATCAATAATAAAAGATTTAATACTACCGAAGATCAGATACAAAACTTCCAAAATGAGATAAATACAAGCCTATCCGAATACGGTATCAGCAATGATTTTTACCACATAAAAACTAAAGAAGCTATTGATAATATTATTCAGAACAATCCTGATTTTTTTGATGGTCTTTCAAAAGAAGAAATCTATGATGCCCTTAACAAGTATACAAATAATAAATTTGGTGAGTCGACAGGTTGTTATGGTAATAATACAACATCTTCCTCTGCCGGGACTGCTTCCTCAGGAGTAGGAATAGAACAAAGCTCCAGTTATATAGATTATTTAAATTCATTAAATAAGAAAAAAGAGCTGCAGGCAATAATTCTAAACAATGTTAATGAAGAACCAAAATTTGAAATTGTAGAAAAAACAAGAGAAATCTCTTCCGCTACAAATCCTTTATGTTCAGATAAATCTATTACAAAAATGAGCGCAAATGAACTTCATAAAGCATTATCAGATCCAAAAAAGAACTTTAAATTTTCAGATGTTGTAAAACAATATAAAAATTTAACAAAAGAGGGACAAGATTTTGTCGTAGGAGCTCTTGAAGCCAAAAATGATGCACTAAAACAATTTTACCTTGGTATGATTAGAAGCAATCATATTGTAGCAGCGTTAATTATAGATTTTGACTTAGATCCCGACAGCTTAAATATTGGTCTTGATTATGCTAACAGAAAGAAAGCTGAAAGAGCGCAAGAAGAAAAAGGTATAGTTGAGTATAATAAATAATCCAATCTATAC
>CAMORE010000081.1 GCA_946623365.1 uncultured Acinetobacter sp. | reverse complement strand
TGTTATCAAAATTTTGAATACTTTGTGCCATGGAAATACTAACCTTTATAAACCTAACTATAAATATAAAGGTTTTTTTATTTGAAAAATTGCCATAATTTAATATTTTTTAAAATTTTTTGTAAAAAAACTTAACAAAAAAATCAAAAAATAACAGGTTAACAGAATTATTTTTATAAAAAAGTTTATAAAAACCGGATTTACCTCTTAAGAAAAGGTGACATTTCGTCACCTTTTCTTTTTCGCAGAGTGCAAATAATATATTTAATACCTTGCTAAATATTTATCAATTTCCCATTGAGAAACGTATGTTCTGAAAGCATCCCATTCAATTTCTTTTGCTGTTACAAATTCATCAACAATATGAGATCCCAATGCAGTTTTTGCTATTAAAGATTTTTGCATATATTCCAGTGCATCTTTTAAGCTGCCCGGCAGAGATTCTATTCTCATACGTTTTCTTTCTTTTTCTGAAAGTTTATAAATATTAGATTCAACAGGTTTAGGCGGTTCAATTTTGTTACGAACACCGTCTAAACAAGCAGCAAGAATTGTTGCAAAAGCTAAATAAGGGTTACAGCTCGGATCCGGAGAACGAAGTTCTACACGAGTTGATACACCTCGTTTTGCCGGAACTCTCAAAAGAGCACTCCTGTTAGCAAGTGACCAAGCCATATAAACAGGGGCTTCATATCCCGGAACTAACCTTTTATAGCTGTTAACCGTAGGATTTAAAATAGCCGTTATGCTTTTTATATGCTTTAACATGCCTCCGATAGCGTATCTTGCCGTATCAGAAAGTTGATACTCCGCTTTTGGGTCATAAAAGGCGTTTTTACCTTTAGTATCAAATAAAGAAATATTGCAATGCATGCCTGAACCATTAATTCCATAAATAGGTTTCGGCATAAATGTTGCATGTAATCCGTATTGAGCTGCAACAGCTTTTACAGCAATTCTAAAGGTTACAACATTATCTGCTGTTGTTAAAATATCAGAATATTTAAAATCTATTTCGTGTTGTCCGTCTGCAACCTCGTGATGAGATGCTTCAATATCAAATCCCATATCCTGAAGAGTGCTTACAATATCAGAACGGACTTCCTCTCCTAAATCATCAGGCCCTACATCATAATACCCTGCTCTGTCATGAGTTCTTGTAGTAATATGACCGTCTTCATCTTTTTCAAATAAGAAGAATTCCGCTTCCGGTCCGACATTCATTGATAAACCTAATTTTTTAGCCTCTGCCATAAGACGCTTTAAATTGCATCTCGGACAACCTTCAAACGGAGTCCCGTCTGAGTTATAGATATCGCATATTAAGCGTGCGGAGTTTTTACCGTCCTGTTCCTGCCATGGAAGAATTTGGAAGGTGTTTTTATCAGGATAGAAAAACATATCAGATGTTTCAATATTTCTAAAACCCTTAATTGACGAACCATCTAACATTATTTCATTATTTAAAACTCTGTCAATATGTTCGGATGGTACAGCTAAATTTTTAACCTGACCGTTTATGTCGACAAATTGAAGTTTAATAAATTGAACATCGTATTCTTCTATCATTCTTTTGATGTCTTCATCGGTGTATTGTTTTCCGCTTAGCGGTTGGTGCATAAAATCCATACTCATCCTCCATTCTTATTCAATGGTTTAATAATACATTATTTTGAGTAACAAGGTCAACCAATTATGTATTAAAAATATATTAAGAGTAATTTTTAACTATTGTAATCTTGAATCCATGGTTTTATAATAATAGTTATCGGGTAATTTGGGGATGAAGAGAATTCTTAGGCAACTATATATATTATTAATTTTTATTGTAATGAGTACAAATGTTTTTGCTCAGGATGTTTATTCTGCATATATCCCGAGTGAAAATGAAGTTATATTTAATCAGTCTACATTTTATTTTGATGTAATAGATCCTCAAACAAGTACTAATACTAAAGGTGCTAATTATCCCGGATTAAGAGGAGCCAATCAACTTGTAATTTATACTCCGTCATTTGGATTTAGAACAAATACTAATGAATTTGGTACAGAAGCTGTTATTACTGGCGACACAGTTACTTCTCTAAGCGGAGCAGATTCATTAATCCCTGCAAACGGCTTGGTTATAAGCGGACATGGAAGAGCAAAAAAATGGATAAACGAAAACGTAGTAGTCGGTTCAAAAATATCTATAGATATTGAAAAAGGGTTGATTACATCTTACATAACTTCTGATACTTTTTTGTATGGTGCAAGAGAAAAAATTAAAGAAGTTGAAAACATGATGTTTTATTATTCACAGAATTGCCCGAATTACAGGTATAATGAACGTCGTACAGAGCAGAGCCTAAACAGGGCAAAAGATTTAATTGAAAAAGCACAAAAAAACAGCGAAGATTCTCAACGATATGCAACAAGAGCAATAGAGCTTGCTGATGTTGCCATGTCTACCGTAATCCCGTATAATCAAAATGAATTAAAAGGCGTTTGGATACGACCTACATATCACAATCAGGAAGAAATTGAATCTGTTTTGGACAGGATTGCAAATGCCGGAATTGATAATGTTTTTATAGAAACATATTACCATGGTCAAACAATATTCCCGTCAAGAACAATGGGTGAGTATGGTTTTATTGTGCAGAATCCTGAATTTGCAGGTTTTGATCCGCTAAGAATATGGATAAATGAAGCTCATAAAAGAGGAATCAAAATACACATCTGGTTTGAATCTTTTTACGTAGGAAACAAACCTCCGGAAACGAATCCAAGACATATTCTTGCAGTCCATCCCGAGTGGTCTAATTATCAGAAAAAAAATGCCGATTCCGAAACTATACCGTATTCTGTATCAGAACATAACGGCTATTTTATTGATCCTGCAAACCCTGATGTGCAAGCATTTTTGTATAACCTGATAGATGAAATTATTATGAAATACAGACCTGACGGCATTAATCTTGATTATATAAGATATCCTCAGTCACTTGCTCCTACATACTCAAATTATGATATGTCAAATTGGGGCTATACAAAATATGCGCGTGAAGAGTTTAAAAAGATGTATGAAGTTGACCCTATCGAACTTAATACGGATGATTATTTATGGTACACTTGGAAAATGTATCGTGCAGGAAAAATTACGGACTTTGTAAGAAGAATCGGACGTCTTGCGAGAATGAACGGAATAACTACAACAGCCGTTATTTTCCCAAATATTCAAATGGCTTATGATACAAAATTACAAGATTGGAAAACTTGGTCAATGAACAATTATATCGATGGTTTTACTCCGCTGTTTCTAACATGCGATGATAAAACCGCAATGAACTTGATGGGAAATGTTCTGAGAAATAAATCGGCAAGTACTAAGCTTTATGCAGGCTTATTTGTAACCTTTATGAACGGCGCAAATTCGGATTTAATCAAACAAATACATGCCGCAAGAAAATATGCTCTTAACGGTTTGATTATATTTGACTATGCTCATCTTAAAGATCAGTACATTGATACTCTAACTCAGAGTGTATTTAGGCCAATCGAAAAAGAAGTCTCAAGCAGAGGAACAAGATATGGCGGACGAAGATAATCAGGAACAACAAAAACGCAAATTTATAGGAGTTTGGTTTGAATGCTGTCATACATACGGCAGATTGTATAAAAATAAAGAAGGCACTCTATATAGGGGAAGATGTCCGAAATGTTTGCGTTCTATTCAAGTAAGAATAGACAGTAATAACGAAAACGCAACAAACAGGAGATTTTTCCGCGGCAGCTAAAGGGGTAAAGGTGTAAATATCTTTTAGGGGTAAATTTTTAGGGGGTAAATTTTTAGATGGTTGAACATATAAGGAGATTATTGTGATGTTGGAAAATTTAAGAAAAGAAAATGAAGTTTTGGATATTTTTTGTCATCTTGTTTCAATCCCATCTCCATCATTAAAAGAAGACAGGGAAATTGATTGGATTTTAGATTTTTGTGAAAAAAACGGAATAAACGGAAAAAAAGATAATTACGGCAATATTTATATTCATGTTCCGGCAACAGATGAAACAAAAGAACCTATAATGCTTTCTTCACATATGGATGTTGTTGGGGATGACAGTCCGGTTAATATTTATCTTGATAATGAAGGTTTTATCCATGCTGAAGGAAGAACTCTCGGTGCTGATGATAAAGTTGGCGTAGCTTGTGCTCTGATGCTTGCAAAAGAGGTGGTAAACGGATTGATACCAACAAGAGGATCCCTCACCCCTAACCCCTCTCCCACAAGGGGCGAGGGGAACGTATTTCCACATGGAGGTTTAGAAATAACTTTTACACGTGACGAAGAAAGCGGTATGAGCGGAATTGAACACGTGGAATTTGATAAAATTTTATCTAAATATGTTCTTGTAAATGATGCAGATAAATTAGGTCAACTGCAAATATCAGGTGCAAGTTATACCAGAGTAAAAATAATTGTTAACGGTCTGAAAGGCGGTCATTCCGGAATCGATATCGGAGACGAAACAAGACTGAATGCTGCAAAGTTAATAGCAGAACTTCTTGCAGAGCTTCCTCAGGGCGTTTTTTATAAAGATGAAACAGGTGTCATAACATCTTGTAACCTTGGGGCAATAGTTGCAGGCGGAATCCAAAATTCAGTAGCTTCAATTGTAGAAAAGGGTATAAAAACGAACGATTATATAACTGAGATTATGAAAAAGACATCTACAAATATCATCAATACATTAGGTATGGCATCTTATTCAATAAGAAGCGCCAGTACGGAAAAAGAAAATGAACTGAAAGCCTTGATGTCTTCTATAGTTGATAAATTTAATAAAAAATATGAAGGACTTGCAAAAGCAGAGATTGAGTTTGAAATTCATTTACTCCCCTTTGAGAGAGCTAAGGACGACAGAATTGAAAAAGTACATACAGAAGCTTGTAAAAGAGCAGGAATAGAAAATGAAATTTCGTCATTCCATGCAGCAGCGGAAACTCATATTTATTGTCAGCATAAAAACTCTAAAGGAGAAACATTTATGCCCACACTTCTTGGATTAGCCGATGTTTATAATATGCATTCGGCAAAGGAGAAAGTTGACTATAAATCATTGTTAAAAGGCTACGAAGTGATAAAAAATACCTTTATAGTTTTTAATGAAGTGTAAATAGATATAATAAAATTGTTTAAAATACTGTTGGCAAATTTTATTTTTACGCGTTTTAGTTTTATATGGAATATAATTAAAAGAAGGAAAAATATGCTAAATTCTGTAAACAATGTAAATTTTCAAGGTTGGGGAACTGTTAAAAAGTATCTTCCAAGAAAAATCGTCGGTTATTCTTCTCATACACCAAAGGCAGGAGAAATGCGTTATGGTCAGTATATGCCGGAATTCCGTAATGAAAATCCGATAACAACATTTTTCAAACATATGATTGAAACATACAAAGAGATACGTGAAGCAATGAAACCTGACGCAGAACAAATTAAAAAATTAAAAAATATATAAGGAAAATTTAACAAATTTTTACAAAACTTTATATATTTACGGCACCCCCTTTGATATTTACCTCATTTCTATGTATACTAAATAAAGTGTAAATTTTACAACAAAGGAATATGAAATGGCGCTAAATTTTCAAGATTTAATTTTAAATTTGTCACGTTTTTGGTCTGACTATGGTTGTATAATTCAACAGCCGTATGATATTGAAAAAGGGGCTTCTACGATGAATCCTGCAACTTTTCTGAGAGCTTTGGGGCCGGAACCTTGGCAAACAGCGATGGTTGAACCTTGCAGAAGACCAACTGATGCGAGATACGGAGAAAACCCAAACAGATTGGGACATTATTTTCAATATCAGGTTATACTTAAGCCATCTCCTGATAATGCACAAGAATTATATTTAAAAAGTCTTGAGGCAATGGGGATAGATTTATCAAAGCACGATGTAAGATTTGTCGAAGATAACTGGGAATCACCGACTTTAGGTGCAGCAGGTGTAGGTTGGGAAGTTTGGTTAGACGGTATGGAAATTACTCAATTTACATATTTTCAACAAGTTGGCGGTCTGGAAGTTAAGCCGGTTGCATTAGAAATTACGTATGGTTTAGAGAGAATTGCAATGTATATCCAAAATAAGGAATCAGTATTTGATATTATGTGGAATAATACATTGAAATATGGTGATATTTACCTTCAAAATGAAATTGAACAATCAAAGTATAATTTTGAATATTCTGATGCAGACAGATTGTTTAAACTTTTTGATGCATATCAAGCAGAAGTTGATAACTGTGTTAAGGCAGAGCTTGTATTGCCTGCTTATGACTACGTTTTAAAATGCTCTCATACTTTTAATCTTCTTGATGCAAGAGGTGTAATTTCTAAAGACGAGCGTATTAACTTTATTAACAGAGTACGTACTATGGCATCAGCAGTAGCAAAACTCTATGTCGAACAAAGAGAAAAACTCGGATTCCCGCTTTGCAAGGGTTAAGTTAAAGGCGCATAGAATATAGAATATTATATTTTTAAATGTACCAACGAAATAAATTGCAGAAGGTTTTGCTATAGGTAAGTGTACAGCATCCAGAGTTATATTATTCAAATATTGATAAAGTTAATGTTGGGTTTCCCCCCGTCCTATAAATATAGAAAGGTTTAATAATGGCACTAACCGATATAATATCAAACATGTTAAAACGAAAAAATCCAGATGACGCACTTGCGGGGGCCGCTAAAGGCGGGCTGGAAAAAACCCTCGGAGTTTGGGATTTAATTATTTTAGGCGTAGGTGCAATTATCGGTTCGGGAATTTTTGCTGTCGTAGGTATTGCGGCGGCAGGTTCTGCTGACGGAACAAGTCCCGGAGCAGGGCCGGCTCTGGTTATTTCTATGATAATAGCAGCTATTGCTTGTGTATTTTCGGCACTGTGTTTTAGCGAATTTGCCGCAATGATTCCTGTCGCAGGTGGTGCGTATTCCTATACTTTCGCAACATTGGGAGAGTTTGCAGCATGGCTTGTAGGCTGGATTTTAATGCTTGAGTACGTGATTGCTTTTATTGCGGTATCTTGTGCGTGGGCAAATTACGTTATTCAATTCTTAAAGGGATTCGGGCATATTTTACCTGCTTTTATAACAAATCCGCCTGTATGGCTTGTTAATGATTATAGAAGCGCTGTGCATACTCTTTCTGCACAAGGTATCGACTATCATTCGGCAATCCCGTCTATATGCGGAATTCCTTTCTCAATAAATCTTCCGGCTGCATTGATAATATTATTTATTACCTTAACTCTCGTCAGAGGAACAAAAGATTCAACAAAAATGGCAACATTTATGGTGGTGTTAAAGCTCGGTATTATTGCGTTGTTCGTAATTACAGGGCTGTTTTTTGCAAAACCTGCAAATTGGGTGCCTTTTGCACCAAACGGGTTTAGCGGAATATTTATGGGCGCATTTATAATATTTTTTGCATATATAGGATTTGATGCTCTCGCAACAACAGCAGAAGAATGTAAAAATCCTCAAAGAGATTTACCGAGAGGTATTATCGGTTCGCTGATTGTAACGACTATTGTTTACACTCTTGTAGCATTAGCACTTACCGGAATGTATAGAACTCAAGGTCAGGTTGACCCTGCATTTTTAGGAGCGCCTCTTGCATTTACGATGGAAAATGTATTACATGGCTGGATGGCAAAAGCTGTTCCTGGATTTATGTCCGTAGGTATAATAGCAGGTTTAACATCAGTATTGCTTGTAATGCAAATGGCAGCAACAAGAATTTTATATGTAATGAGTCGTGATAACTTTTTACCTGAAGTGTTCCAAAAGCTACATCCTAAATTTAATACTCCCCACGTTTTAACTTGGGCTGTCTGTATTGTTTCAATTTTCGGGACATTGACATTAAATCTTGATGTAGCGGCAGCTCTATGTAACTTTGGAACATTTACATCTTTCATTATCGTTTGTGTTGCAATTTTAATATTAAGAAAAATAGATCCGGATAGACCAAGACCTTTTAAAGTTCCGTTCTGTCCTTGGTTTCCGCTTGCAGGAATATTATGCTGCGGAGGATTAATGGCATTTATGATGTTTACGGCAAAAGGTGAATCAGCAAAACTTTCAACAGAATTATTTGTTGTGTGGATTATGATGGGTATTTTAATATATGCAACATACGGATATTGGAAAAACAGAAAAGCCGAAAAAGTAACAGAAAATAAAGAATAGCAAATTATGGAAAATTTAAGAGTAATATTTAAAAATTTAATTAAATGTAAAAGTCCTCAAGAACTCATTGATGAGGGAGTTAATTCAGAATTAAAAAAGACATTAAATGCGTTTGACTTGATAATTTTAGGAATCGGTGCAGTTGTCGGAACCGGAATTTTTACAATTATCGGAAGTGCAATAGTAGGAAGCTCGGACGGTGCAGGAGCAGGAACGGCAATAGTAATATCAATGCTTTTGGCTGCAATTGCAAGTGTATTTTCTGCTCTTTCTTATTCTGAAATAGCTTCTATGATTCCTGTTGCAGGCAGTGCTTATACATACACTTACGCTACAATGGGTGAATTTATGGCATGGATGGTAGGTTGGATTTTAATGCTTGAGTATGCAATCGGTAATATTACGGTTGCAAGCGCTTGGACAGGGTATTTTGTTCAATTTTTAAAGGGATTCAAACATATTCTTCCTGCGTTTGTTGTTAATTGCCCGCTTTGGTTAAGAAATGATTATAGAACGATGTATGAACTCTGTAATAAATATGGTTGGGATGTGCATGACAAAATGCCATTTTTACATTTGCCGTTTGATATAAATATACCGATAGCTGTTAATGTTCCGGCTCTTGCCATAGTATTTATTTTAACATTACTTTTGATAAAAGGTGTAAAAGAATCTACGAAAGTTGCAACCATAATGGTTGGGGTAAACATGTTTATTATTCTTTCGTTTATCGTTGTAGGTTCATTTTATGTTAAGCCTGAGAATTGGGGCTTAAATATGGCAACATTTGCTCCGAACGGTATTGAAGGAATCTTTACCGGTGCGTTTGTAATATTTTTTGCTTATATCGGTTTTGATGCAATCTCAACCGCTGCAGAAGAAACAAAAAATCCTCAACGGGATTTACCTATTGCAATTATGGGCACTCTTTTGATATGTACTATATTATATGTTTGTGCGGCGCTTGTTTTAACGGGTGTTGTCCCTTATGATTCTATAGATACTCAGGCACCTCTGGCACACGC
>CAMORE010000080.1 GCA_946623365.1 uncultured Acinetobacter sp. | reverse complement strand
TATGCCATATTATTTGTTACTTGTAATATGTTGCTTGAAGCGGTAATCAATCTTGAGTTAGATTCAAATGCACGTTCTGCCTTAATTAAACCTACAAGCTCATCAACAATCTGTACGTTAGAACCTTCGAGCATTCCTTGTTGAATCAATCCTAAACCGTTTTGTCCCGGTGTATCCTGAACAGGGTTTCCTGAAGCTTGAGTTTCTTGATACAAGTTGTGTCCTATTGATAATAAACCGGATGGGTTTTGAAATTTTACCAATTGAAGAGAACCTACTGTTGATTGTTGCGTTTGCCCCGGAAGTGTAACAGAAATATTACCGTCTTGAGTGATTGTTATTTCTGTAGCATCACGCGGAATTGAAACGGAGGGTTGAATTAAAAGACCGTCATTTGTACATAATTGACCCAATGAATCAACTTGTAAACAACCGTCACGAGTATAAGCGAGCGAGCCGTCTTCCTTCATTACCTGTAAAAAGCCTTCACCTTCAATTTCTATATCAAGTTGTCTTCCTGTTGATATTGCAACACCTTGAGTAAATACCCTTGTTGTGGCAGCTGTTTTAACACCAAGCCCGATTTCTATACCAACGGGTTGATATGTACCTTGGTTCATTAATGCACCGGGAGTTCTTGCAGCTTGTGATAACAAGTCTTGAAATTCAATACGGGATTGCTTGTATCCTGTAGTGTTAACGTTTGCTACGTTATTTGCAATAACATCAAGATAGTTTTGTTGTGCTATCATACCTGTTGCTGCTGTTGTTAGAGCTCTTAACATTTTCCTCTCCTATTTTTAATAGCAGAATGCACAAATATTCTTATATTAAATCTGTGCTAAAAGTGAAAATATAATTTTTCACTTCTACATTTCTACCTTCAATTTATTAAGCCTTACCATTTTTAGGAATAAGGGTTTTATTTACCCCTACCTCTTCCCACTTATACTATAAATGTATTTTCTTCAAGACACATCAATCAAAAGATTGAAATTTGTAATAATTAAAAACTATAAATAGACCATATGGTTAATATAAGGACTATTGCAGTAACCGTCCTCAAACCTTTACTATGCAGCATAACCATTTAATCACCCCTCACCCTAACCCTCTCCCACAAGGGGCGAGGGAATCTCTGCTACACTTGTTCGTTAAATTTGCATGAGTACTGTTAATAAGAAAAAAGTTTAAAAAATTAGTATTAACAAACTGGTAATAATTACAATGAAAAATAGTATATCATCTTATTTCTTTTAGAACCAGATCCATTTTATTATTATTATTTATATTACCGTTTAATTGGATTCTGTAATATGATGTATTTTTTTCATCGGCATTAATTTTCGGAACTTTTGAAAGATCGGATTTATACAATTCTTTTGAATATTCCGGCCTGAATACTACTTTTAAGATAAGACTAAGAGGAACACAAAATATTCTTATTCCTTTTGGAGCTTCTTTACTGTATTTCCAAAACAATTGTAAATCAGCAAGTTGTTTTTCCATTTCATAATTGCCTTTTAAATACATTGAAGACAATTCATGCCAAGTTGTAATGTTGATATTGTTTAGTTCTGTGTTATGGACATCAAACGAACCTTTTATATCGTCTTTCATCATATCTTTTTGTGTTAAATCAAAGTTAGTTATTTGAGATATTTTGTATTTTGTGTCTTTAATCATAAATTCAGTATCACCAAGTTTAGGCAAAAATCCTTCTTTTACCTCAAACATACAATGTGCGTCTAAGTATTTAAACATGTCTTTTGCATCAATATTTACCTTAGCATTAGCAATACCTTCTATTTGATTTTGAAGGTTGAGAGTCATTTCTGCAACTTTATTTGAATTAATATTTTGAGCTTCAAATGACATTTTTGAGGTATTCTTGGCGAAATCATAAATACCTTTTGCATGAATTATACCGTCTGCAAAGCTCATATCTTTCATTGAAAAATCAAATATATGTTTTTTTAGACTGCCGATAAGTTTTACATTTTTGAGTACGAATTTATCTCTTTTAATCTCATTAATAGCGATTTCCCAATTATTAATCGTAACATCTGTATTCCTTACGGTTCTTGTTAAATCTTCAGGATTGAGCTTATTTTTAGGTTTATTTTCATCCGGAGTGGTTTCAAATATCAACTTGTCTAAGAACATTTTCATGTTATATATTAATGTTTCACCAAAAATATTATTCTTAAGATTTAGTTCTGCCGAATATTTCTCACCTTTAAAGAATCCGTTTGAGGATACGTTAAAGACTCCGTTTTTTGATTCGATGTGTGCTTTTTCAATATGGAATGCTTTATGTCTGGCTTTTATAATATCAAACGTTCCTAAAACTTGATTATTTTTAAAATCGTATTTCAAATCACCTTTAAATTCGCCGCCTTTTACTTTTTCTCCGAAAGAACCGGTAACAGAAATCGGAGCATATCCGTTTGTATGGCAGGTTATATATTGAGGAATGAATTTATCAGGGTCACTTTTATCAATATTTTTTATAAACAACCCGTCACCGGAAATGACAATGTTTTCTTTATTAGAATTTAAATATGTATATTTAAATTCTTTTAAATACAAATCATTATCATCTTTATATGTATTAGCATATATTTTTCTTTTATAATTTCTTAACCCTAAATAAAAAGAATTATATATTAAATCACTATTTTCAGGAATATCTATGTTATAGTATACATCAGGCTTTCTGTTTTTTATTTTATAAACAAGGCTGATATTAACAGAATTTAAAACAGTTAAGTTAGGAACGTAATCAAATTTTTTACTAAGTGTAGTTTTCATTGTTCCAATAACATATTTTTTTTGCGGATTTAATAAATCTGTAATATTAAGTGTGTGTATAACTTTCTCTTTTCCTAAAATACCTTCTGCAATTGAGTCAATAGTTTGCCCTTTAAAATTAAAAACGGCTTCTTTAAAAAACAGAGGAATATCAAACCATACTGCTTTTGCTCCAAGGTTATTTGCAACACAATTTCCCCATATGCCGTTATTATTAACTTTCAAATTTACGTTAACCGTACCGTTAAAGTTTTTAAAATTCTCTATAAACTTTTTGGCAGGGTCCTGCGATTTTTGAAAATATAATAAAATAGGCATTATTTCAGATACAGGAAGATTCTTGCCTTTTATATCAAAATCCATAGATTTATTTTTATCAATTAAAATTCCGTCTAAATACAAATTAGAGTTGCCCAGTGCTATTTTAAATTGATTCGCTTTAAGTTGGTTTTGTGCAATTTGTAACACTCCTGAATCACCCAATTTTAACGTTTCATTCAAAAGGGGAGTGCTGATAACGGCTTTTAATTGTAAAAAGTCATTTTTAGTATTAATATTTTGTGCATAAATATTTACTTTATCTGATTTGAAAACTAAATTTTTTATATTAAGTTCGGGATGGTTTTTAAGTTCAAACTTGCTCTTATTTTTCTTTTTAGGTGTTTTTTTAAGGTTTTTTAAGTTATTTCCGTCGATGTATATTTTGTCTGCACTGATTAATGTCAGTTGATTTTGTAATAACTTGTAATTCAGAGAAACTTTCTTTATATCTGCAACAGAGATATTATTGTACTTGGCATCAATACTGTCAACATCTAAAACAACGAAAAAGTCGGGAGCTATTTTTAACTTAAATCCTGTAATCTTTGTTTCAGTTCCTGTTTTGTCGGAGATAAATGACTGCATTGCATTTATTGTTATTTTGCTGTTTATTATTTGCGGCAGCAAAAATACTATACCAAAATACAAAAAAATAGCAGACAAAAATATGATGCAAAATATTATTTTTAGAATCTTTTTCATGATAACTATATTATATGTTATTATACGAATTAAATTTAATCAACCATATATAGTAAATTAGTAATATATGTGCACAATTATTGTATATATTAATACAATAATTGTGCACAAAAGTTTTGATATTATTTTAAAGAAGTTATTAGCTCTTGTATTGCTTTTTCTTGAGTAATAATTTCCTCTATTCTTGCGTTTGTCTGTTCTACAAGTTCACGCGGAGCATTAGCAACAAATTTTTCGTTTTTCATTCTACCTTGTAGAGAATTTTTTTCATTTGTAAGCTTTTCTAACTTCTTTTCCTGTCTTTTAATTTCAGCATTTAAATCGATTAAATCTGCAAGAGGAACAATAAGTTTAGAAGCAGAAACAACTGCAGCCGCGCTCTTTGGAGGAACAGGCGCTGAAATCTCTGCATAAGAGATGTTATTAACCTTTGCAAGTCTGTGAATATAAGATTCTATTGTTTTAAAGATTTCTTTTTCCCTTCCTTCAGCTCTAATCTCAACGTCAACAGTTGCAGATGTAGGTATATTAAAGCTTTGTCTTACATTTCTCAGAGAAGTAATTGTGTCAAAGACAAGTTTCATTTCTTCCGCTTCTTTAGTAAATACCAATTCTTCTTTATATGTAGGATACTCGGCAATAATAAGTGCTGAAGTTTCTTTTATATTTTTACCTCCCGGAATTAACTGCCATACAGATTCTGTTATATGCGGCATAATCGGGTGAAGCATACGAAGAGACATATCAAGAACGTATCTTAAGACTCTTTGAGTATTAAGCTTAAGTTTTTCATCCTGCAGTTGAATTTTTGCAATTTCAACATACCAGTCACAGTATTCACTGCGGAAGAAATCATAAAGAGTATGGGCGATTTCACCTATTCTATATTCTTTCATATTCTCATTAACCGTTTTTGCTGTTTCGTTTAATTGATTTAAAATCCACTTGTCAACAAGAGTTAATTTATCTTTATCGATAGGATTATCATCAACTCCGTCAAGGTTCATAAGTACAAACCTTGAAGCATTCCAGATTTTGTTAGCAAAATTTCTGCCGTATTCAAATCTTTCGTCAGAAACCTTAATATCCTGACCTCCGTATGTACAAAGAGATGTCATGGTAAATCTCAAGGCATCACAACCGTACTTTTCTATAATTTCAACAGGGTCAATAGTATTTCCTTTGGATTTAGACATTTTTTGACCTTTTTCATCCCTGATTAAACCATGGATATAAACATCCTTGAACGGTGCTTTACCGGTGAATTCCAGCCCCATAGTAATCATTCTTGCAACCCAGAAGAAAATAATATCAAATCCCGTTACAAGCACACTTGTCGGATAGAATTTTTTGAAATCATCTGTTTCAGAATTCGGGAATCCCATTGTAGAGAATGGCCATAAGCCTGATGAAAACCATGTATCAAGACAATCAGATTCTTGAACATAATTTTCAGGATCAGGATTTTCTTTAGCTACAACCATTTCTCCCGTAGTTTTATGGTAATAGGCAGGTATTTGATGTCCCCACCAAATTTGACGTGAGATACACCAATCTCTGATATTTTCCATCCAGCCTAAGTAATTTTTTGTCCAGCGTTCAGGAATAAAATTAATTCTTCCGTCTTTTACCGCTGCAATAGCTTCTTTTGCAAGAGGTCCCATTTTTACAAACCACTGTTCTGATAATAACGGTTCAATTGTAGTATTACATCTTTGACATTTACCAACGTTATGTTCGTGGTCTTTTACTCTTAGCAAGAAATTGTTATAAGAAAGCATATCAACAACTTTTTGGCGAGCTTCATATCTGTCAAGACCTTGATATTCAGGAGGAACTTCAGCACAAGCTTTCATTTTACCCTCTTCATCAATAACCCAAATTGGTTTAAAGTTATGACGTTTACCAACCTCAAAATCGTTAGGGTCGTGAGCAGGTGTAATTTTAACAGCGCCTGTTCCAAATGATTTATCAACGTATTCATCGGCAATAATCGGTATTACACGATTTGTAAGCGGGATTAAAACGTTTTTACCGATAAGTTCGGAATATTTTTTATCATCGGGATGAACTGCAATAGCAACATCGCCAAACATTGTTTCAGGACGTGTTGTATCAACAATAATAGCTCCCGGTTCATTAACAAGCGGGTATGATATTTCCCACAAATGTCCCTGCTCTGTTTCATATTCGGTTTCAATATCTGAAATAGCTGATTGACAGCGCGGACACCAGTTAACAATATATGCACCCTTATAGATTAACCCCTTATTGTATAAAGTAACAAAAACTTCTTTAACTGCATCAGAGCAACCTTTATCAAACGTAAATCTTTCTCTTGAGCGGTCAAAAGATGCCCCCAATCGTTTAAATTGGTTTAAAATAGCTGATTTATGTTCATTTGCCCATTCCCATGTTCTTTCTACAAATTTTTCTCTGCCTAAATCGTGGCGTGTCAAACCTTCTTTTGCCAGTTGTTTTTCAACAACATTTTGAGTTGCAAGACCTGCATGGTCTGTTCCCGGAAGCCACAATGCTTCGTATCCGCTCATTCTGTGATAACGAGTTAAGATGTCTTGCAGAGTTCCGTCAAGAGCGTGTCCCATGTGCAAAACGCCTGTTACGTTTGGCGGCGGTATTACAATGGTGAAAGGCGGTTTGTTTGAATGCGCATTTGCTTTAAAATACTCACCGTCTTCCCAAAATTTGTACATAGCTTCTTCTGTAGATTTTGCATCATAAACAGTCGGCAAATCTTCTATTTTTATTTTTTGTGTTAAAGTTTCTGTCATAAAAATTCCCTCTAAGTGTATAATCTTATAAAAATAATACCACAAAGAGTAAAATATAAAAATTTATTGTAAAAAATAGTTCGTTATTGTATAATAAGTTTGAAAAAGGATTAGGAATATGTCAGAAATATCGGATATTAGTTCAATATTGCAGAATAATCTGCTTTTATCTAAAGTCGGATTTTCATCTCAAGCTGATAAGGTGCAGGCTATTAAACAGCAATTGAATAGTTTACCGTCAATTTTAGACGAAAGTACTTTAACTCGTCTTAAAAACGGTGAATACGAAATTACTTTAAGAGAATATACCAATATGAATACATATAATACAATGATGACTTCATTATTTGGCAACAATTCCGCGAGCAATTTTCAAAATACTCTAAATATCTTAACTAATTCTCCTGAAGGCGAGTTGGCAAATGCAAAATCTTTTGTTGACAAAATGACTGCAAACGGAATGTCAAAATCTACAGCTGTCCGCACTTATTCAGCATTGCAAAAATATTCCTTAATGTCTTCTTCATTTGGAAATTATAGTTTTGTTAATTCAAAAGTTTAGCAAATTATATTTTTTCGTGTTTTCATGTATAATGTAAAAGTTAGAATATAAAAATGAGGTCTCAAAAAAAAATGAAAAAGATTATTGTTTGTACATTCCTTATGGCGGCAGGAACAGCTGCACTATTGAATATCAATAATAAAATTGATACGCAAGCTCCGGAATTTAATTTAAAAAATTCATACGCAATTACTCTGGGTTATGACAAATCAATGAGCGAAAAGACAGTTAAAGCTGCAGTTATTGACAGTTATTTCAGAAATGTTGCAAAAAGCGGTAAAATTATCAGATGGAATAAATCCACATTTCCTCTAAAAGTATATGTACAGGATTCCGCTGACGTTCCTGATTACTACAGAGAAGTAGTTATGAGTGCTTATCAAGCTTGGCAGAGAGCGAGCGAAGGACTTGTAAGTTTTGAATTTGTTGAAGACGCAGGTAATGCAGATATGAAGTGTTATTTTAAAAATACCGATAACAAAAAATCAATCGGAGTTCACTCCTTTACAATTAACGGTAATAAAATAACAGGTTCTACAATTGTTTTCAATAAACAAGATGCAAAAAATCACAGTTTAGATTCAAAACAGCTTTTCTCATCAGCTCTTCAAGAAATCGGTCATTCATTGGGTTTGACAGGAGCAAGTTCAAGTATATATGACGTTATGTATCCTATCGGAACAAAGTTCAATACAGAAATTACAACTCGTGATTTGAAGACTTTAGCTTTAGTTTATTCAGTTAAACCTGATGTTACAAATGTTCCGTTATCAACAACAGAGCAATCAAAGCTATTTACGGTATCTGAAATCTTAAATACTCTGAATGTTCCTGTAACAAATGATACAAAAAATCTTGATGAAGTTGTAGCAAGTGATGTTGCAACACATTTAGCGCTTGCAGAACAATACAGAAGACGCGCGGAATATGATAAAGCAGCAAGAGAATATCAAGCGGTTGCTCAAACAAAATCTGACAGAAGAAGCAAATCGGAAGTTTATTATGAAATAGCTGTTATGTATCTTGATGCTGAAGAATTTGACAATGCTAAAAGTTGTGCGGAAATTGCTATGGCAACAGATGAAAATGATTTAACCGATACATTGCCTGCTTTAATAGACTATTATACAAAACGTTCTAATTCAGCTATCGAACAGTTAGAAGTAATTTTAAAGCAGAATCCGTATAATAAACATGCATATAAACTTCTTTGTCAAATATACAGAGATAAACATCATCAAAATCTGTTAAATTCTACTATTCGTAAATATGGTAGAACAGCAGGTGAAGAAGAAGAATAGGCAAAAATAAAGAAATAGAATAACAACAAAAAAGCGGTTTTACCGCTTTTTTGTTGTTATTACTAACTTTTTAAATTTAAAATTTCTAATATAAATAATATGTATGAAACTTCGCATTAAGGTTAGAATAACGCAATTTTATTTTTTCTGCAAAAGTTAATTTATTTTTGTTTTTATTTTTTTGATATCCATAATCCCACTTGAGCATTGCTTCTTTTTCTTTAGCCTCATCGCCAAGTGCTTTATAACAACGACTCAGTGCAAAATATGCATCATAATTATATTCGTCATCGGATTGTGCATATTTTGTGTAATCAGCAATCGCTTCTTCATATTTTCCCATTTTCTCAAATATACTTCCTCTATCATAGATATAAAAAGCATTTTTTCCATTTGTCAATTCAATTACCTTATTTATATATTTAAGAGCATTTGTATAATCTTCTGTTATATATTTATGAAACCAATACATCCTTTCATTTCCTTCAATTGAATCCGGAATGTTTTTTACCAATCTGATATATTCACGATAAGCATTTTTATCGTTTTTAAATTTATTGTAAATCTTTGCTCTTATTATGTAAGCTCGTTCCTCTTGCGGATTTAAAGTAATAATATCTTCATATGTATTTAATGCTTCTTGATATTTTTTATTCCGATAATATTCATTTGCAAGATTATAAAGGTTACAAACATTAGTTAAATCTTGTTTTTCATAAAATTTTACACTTTTATGAATAATCTCACAATCACTTGCAAAAACACAATTACTCAATAATATGCCTGCAACACTACACAAAACAAATTTCTTAATCATAATACCTACCTTCCATTAGTAGTTATAAATTAATGATTTATTTTATTTTGTCAACAGTGCATTATTTCTAAAATTTTTTATTGTAATTCATTATTGATAAATAATCTTTTGTTAAAAGATTGTTTTTACAAGCCTCTTTAATTTTTGCAATTTCTTCCGGTGTAAATTGTCTTTTAAAAATATTTATATTGTTATTATCATTTGGTGGTGGATTACCGCCTGCACCACAACAAA
>CAMORE010000079.1 GCA_946623365.1 uncultured Acinetobacter sp. | reverse complement strand
AAACACAAGTTAATCAAAAAATTGCAGAAAGTATTGAAGAATAAATTAAAAAAGACCAAATTATATTTGGTCTTTTTTTTGTATTGCTTAAAATAAAATTAGCAAAAAAATTTTTTTTCGGCTATTATACTTATTAGTAAATATTAACTGTAAATATACAAGGAAGAAAAGATTTGAAAAATATAATACCGGAAATTAATAAAAAAGAAAGTGTAACAATAAAAGCTCCTATAGTAGAAGCATTGAAAACTGCATATAAAAATCCCACTTACCAGTTTCATATTCCCGGACATACAAAGGGTAAAGCTGTGTTTAAGGACTTTAAAAAGCTTATAGGTGATAAAGCTTTAAGTCTTGATACAACTGATGAATTTGATAACCTCGGAACGTTGCATCCGGCAACGGGTCCGATAAAGGAAGCACAAGAGCTGGCAGCAGAAACTTTTGGTGCAAGAAAAACATTTTTTCTTTTAAATGGTTCTACTGCGGGGAATTTGGCAATTGCAATGTCTATGACTAAAAAAGGACAGAAAATTATTGTTAACAGAAATTGTCACCGTTCAATATTAACCGGCTTGATGATATCAGGTGCGGAACCTGTTTGGGTTTGTCCCAACAGAATTGAAGATTGGTCAATTTGGGGCAATATAGAAGCTTATCAAATTGAAGAGTTATTGGAAAAAGATAAAGATATATCTATGGTATGGATTACAAATCCGACTTATGAAGGAGTTGTATCCGACGTAAAATCAATAAGTGAAGTTTGTAAAAAATATCATGTACCTTTAGTCGTTGATGAAGCGCATGGCTGTTTATGGAATTTTAACAGACATCTTCCTGAAACTGCATTAAAGCTTGGTGCAGATGCTGTTGTGCATTCTCTTCATAAAACCGGCGGAAGTATGAGTCAAACATCGATGCTGCATATATCAAAGGATTCTTGTTTGGATGAAAAGCGTATTGAAAAAGCATTAAAGCTTCTTCATACAACAAGCCCTTCACTTATCCTTCTTGCAAGCTTAGATGCTGCAAGAGCAAATCTTCAAACAAATAACGGACTAAATCTTATTGATAAAGCAGTAGCAAATGCTAAATATTTAAGAAAGCGTCTTGATGAAATCCCTGGGCTCCACCAATTAAAAGGTGATTTTGGATATAAAACCGATGTTACAAAAGTGTTTATTAAAATTGATGGTCTTTCAGGAAAACGTTTAGAATCAATTTTAGAGATAGATTTTAATATCGAAGTAGAATCTGCTTCTGATATCGGAGTTTTAATATTATGCAATCTTGGTAATAAGCGTTCAGAATTTAAGTATTTAGCGGATTCTCTGGAAAAAATAGCATCTCAGCATTACAAAGATATCTATTATTTGGAAAATCGCAAACACATGCCGATGTTGGAACCGCAAATAAAAATGAGTCTTAGAGACGCATATTATGCTGATAAAGAAACTATAAATAAAAAAGATGCAATAGGAAGAATCTCTGCGGAAGTGATAGCAGAGTGTCCTCCGGGAATTTCAATTCTATTACCCGGAGAACTTATAACTGATGCTCATTTACCATATTTGAATGATTATGAAACTCTGGAAGTTGTAAAAAACCCTTTGCAGTATTAATAATTTCCAAAATCGTGAAAATAACCTTCATCTTCTTTGAAACCTATAAATCTGCTTATGCTGTCTAATCCTTTTGTTACATTAGGTCTTACATTTGGGCAGTTGACTCCGATATTAACTCCGTCAGCATTTTTGTCGTTATCAACTGTTATTGTTGAGTTTTTAGAGTCACGTATATGAATCGAATCTGTGTGAGTCGGTGAGCCCGTCAATTTAAGCCCGTCAAATCCGTATGCAGTTTCTTCATAGTACGTTTCTTCAGTGAAAAAGTCTTCAGCGTCGTACGAAAAGATAGCCGGTGTCGGGTCTATTCTTCTTTCAAATACATAATTATTGCCATCTTTTTCGGTCACCCCGCTATTAAATACTTCTTTTGTAATTTGGTGCGAGATGCCGCTGTTCAAATCTTTTGCGAAATAACTGATAACAGGTTCACCGCTTTGTTGCGGAAATTCTGCATATGCTCCGCCTTTAAGCCAAACACAATATATTTTCTGATTTGTGGTCGGATCAATTTTCACTTCAGTTTTTTCGGCATTACCGACTCTTACTCCGCCAAACATAATTGCTTCAATCTCTTTTCCCATAATAAATCTCCTATCTTACATTAATAATTCCCTATATAATATATAAGTAATTTTAATGTGAGAAATTGACATTTTGTTACATAATGTAACAAATATTGTAAAAGAAAAAACGTATGCTTAAAAATATATTAATGTATAATTCGCTATATCTTTTCAATATCTTTGCTGTCTGATATTAATTCTTTAATTTGATTTCTTGCAGATTTTACATTGTTAATTGTAGCATTTCCAGCAATACATCCACCTTCACAGCACATAACTTCTATTAAATTGCATCCGTCTTCACAGGTCCCTGATAATGCATATTTTTTTAGCTGTCGAATAGAGTCTTTGTTTAAACCGCTTATAACTAACGGTTTAACAGAATTTTCATGCTGGAGTGCTTTTTTTACAGCTTCGGCAACCCCTCCAGTTACGCCAAAATTACGAGCATGTTTAGAACTTTCTTCATTATATTGTGTCGCTTCGCACTCAGATACTTCTATTTTTTTCGCCATAAATAACGCTCCAAGCTCTTCAAAGCTCATAACGTAGTCAATATTAGGGTTTTCAAATCCTTCTACACGTTTAGCAACGCAAGGGCCGATAAATACCGTAACTGCATCCGGTAAAACAGATTTTACATATTGAGATGTATAATAAACAGGAGTGTGTGTATCGGAAACATATGGTTTTATCTCCGGCAAATGCTTATTTACAAGTTGTATGTATCCGGCACAGCACGAGGTTGTCATAAATTTTTCCGGAGAAGGTTCTCCTGATTCTGCAATAGGGTGAATTGCATCCCACATTGCATCCTGTTCTCCCATTCTTTCAACGAATTCTCTTGCTTCATTTCTTGCGGTTTTATCAGCTCCTTTTGCAACTTCATAAACATCATTAAACCCAGCTTTTATTATTGCAGTCTTTAGCTGATATAAATCACCTCTAAACTGTCCTGCTACAGCAGGTGCAATCATTGCAACAACTTTTTTCCCTTGTTTCATGGCCTTTAATATATCTATCATTTGACTTTTTTCGTGAACCGCTCCAAAAGGGCAAGCAGAGATGCATTTTCCGCAGCTTATACATTTTGAAAAGTCTATTGAGGCAAAACCTGTTTCATCTTTTTTTATGGCACCAACCGGACAAACGTCTTCACATGGAACCGAAAGTTTTACAATAGCATGATACGGGCATGCATTTAAACACATTTGACATTTTTTACATTTGCTTGAATCAATTTTAGCTCTACCGTCAGTAACAGATATTGCATTAAATTTACAAACTTTCTCGCAAGGTCTTGCAACGCATCCCTGACAAATATCTGTTACAAAAATGCTGTTTGATGAGCAACCCTTGCAAGCGGATTGTAAAACGGTAAGATGTTTGTCACTTATTGTAGTTCTTTTTTCAGCTTCTTGTGCATATGTCGTTAAATTAATTCTTTCATCGTCATCTTCCAGAGGAAAACCTAAATTTGCGATAATCCTTGTTTTAAGTATTGCACGTTCTTTGTATATGCAGCATCTGTATGGAACTTCTGCACCGGTAGGACGCATATCATATGGAATTAGTCTTGTGTTTTCAGGAAAATCATCAGACAGATATGCTTCTATTAACCTTGCCATTACTTCTTTTTTTATATAAATTGATTGATTATTGTTCATAGTGTTCCTCTTATCTTTGTAAAGATTATCACAAACAAAGAGTATAAAAAAGATGCACCGTTTAAATTAGTGCATCTTTTTTAATATTTTAAATCTTACTATTCAACAATGATAGCTGAAACAGGGCAAGCACCTGCAGCTTCTTGAACAGCATCTTCGTTACCTGCAATGTTTGCAGCATTAACAACTGCCTTATCTTCTACTGAGAATACAGCGTCACAAATTGATTCGCAAGCGCCGCAAGCAATACATGAATCTTCAATAGTTACTGTCATTTTATTTCTCCTTTAACTTTAGTCAAAACAGTGTTTGACCTTCTAAATATCTCCCGCCTTTTTCAAGACAATATCATTATACATGTTGAAAGGGTATTTGCAAGGTTTAAATTTATAATTCTATGTATCCGATAAAAGGAAGATTTCTGTATTTACCATCCAGATCCAGGCCGTATCCTACAAGAAATTTATCATCTACATCAAAGCAATAATAATCTGCATTTATATCTACTTGTCTTTTGCACTTTTTATCAAGAAGTGAACAAAATTTTAAATCTTTAAATACAAAATTGTGATATAAAAAGTCTAACAAGAATTTTGCGGTATGTCCGGTATCGATTATATCTTCTATTATAAGTACATTTTTCCCGTTTAAATCAGGCAGTTGTATATCAACAGCGTTAACTTTTCCGCTGGAAGCAGTACCTGAACCGTAGCTTGAAAGCCTTATAAATTCCATCTTGACAGGCATTGTTAAATGTTTTGCCAAATCTGTCATAAACATAACAGAACCTTTCAAAACGCATATCAGATAAAGCTCTTCGTTTTTGTATACATCATTTAATCTTGTACTTAATTCCAGAATCTTTTGCTGAATTTCATCTGATGTTATAAGTGGTTTTATATCGTTCTTTGTAATCATATTTATCCTTTTATATTTGTTTCTGATGTAGAAACTTCTATTACATGTGAAGGTTTATCTATAACACTAATTCTGTTGCTTAAACCTACTCCGGTTACCCATAAAACTTCTGTGTCGCTGCATAACAAAGGAATTTCATCTCTTCTGTGTTTTGAAACTCCCTTTGCGTTCATATATTTTTTTAATTTCATGTTGCCTTTCATACCGAAAGGTGTAATCATATCCCCTTCTCTTCTTGTTCTCAATGTAAGCGGAAAACCTATTTTGGATATGTCAACGTATGCAAAGTTCGCTGTGGAAGACGGAAATACAAATAGTTCATTATCTTTGTATTTTTTTATGGTAAATATTTTATCATTGAATTTATATGAGCCTTCTTTATTTATTTTTACAGGAATCAGTTTATCAGCTGCTATCTTTCTTTTGTGAGGTATTACTTCCACTATTTTCTCATCAGCATATAACCATGTTTTTGTTGTCAAAGAGAGCGTGCTGCCATTTCTTCTATCTAAATTTTCTTCTATAAAATTACCTATTTCTTTTATTTTTTTTGAATCGTAATCTAATCCGAGCATTTGAATAAACTCATACAAAAAACGTTTCTTTATCGGATTGGATAGGGATTTATATTCCTTAGAGTTAATAGTATCTTGTTGAAATATTTTTGGTCTTATAGTACTTATATAATCTTCAATTATATTGTTATCGCTGGAAGCATTTTCTGCTAAAGTGTTTAGTGCTTCTTTTACTTCAGGATTTATTTTTTCTAACATTGGTATTACATTCAACCGGATATAATTTCTTTGATACTTGATATCCATGTTTGATGAATCACAATTAGGGGAAAGGTTGTTTTCTTTGCAATATTGCATAATTTCCGACCTGTATGTCTTAAGAAGAGGACGATAAAAATATTTTCGTTTTTCGGCAATTCCTTTTAAACCTACAATTCCTGTTCCTTTTAAAATTCTATATAATACTGTTTCCGCATTATCATCCTTGTTGTGTGCAGTTAATACCGCATCTGCATCGAATTCTTCATATGCTTCTTCAAAAAATTCATATCTTGCAAGTCTTGCATCATTTTCAGTTTTCTTAAGTGTAGAGGGTGCATTTTTAGTATAAAATTCAAAGCCTCTTGAGGCAGAGAACATCCTGCAAACTTCCTGTTCTCTTAATGATTCTTCTCCTCTCCAATTGTGATTAAAGTGAGCTGCAATAACTTCAAAGTCAAAAAAATCAGGTAAATCTTTAACTTTAGACAAAATATCCAGTAAGCACATGGAATCATAACCGCCTGAAAATCCAACAATAACGGTTTTATCTTCTAAATGATATTTCCTTAAAAAATCTGCAACTCTATTTATCATAATTTCTAAGTCTTTGATTACACAATTATATCACGTCCAAAATAAAAAGCGTAATTTGATATTATATAGAATGTAGTTGTTTATAGTAATTTTATAATTGCCGAATTGTAAATAAATCTTAACTTTACAAAGCGTCACACTTTATTGAATAACGTATTTATTTAAAGTATTCTTTATATTGTCACATATCAATTTGGGAATTAGTTATTATGTTAATGGAAAAGAGCACTGTAGAAAATGGTTTTATTATTGATTTGAGCAATGCTCAAAGTAATTCACAGTTAGTGTTTGAATTAAGCTCAATAATGGAACATCCCGATGTTAAAGGGAAAAAACTTTATTTGAAACTGGGAAGTATAGATTTAAAGCAATCTCAGTTACTTAGTATTAAAGCGCTGATTGAATCAATGGATGCTTCAATACAACTTATTAATACTACATCAGAGCAAACAGAAGCGTCTGCTGTTAGTCTTGGTATAAAAGTATCAACAGAGAGTCCAAATGAATCCGAATATAGCGTGTTAGATTCATCCTGTATTGAAGAATACATAAAAAGTGAACCTGTTGTTGAAAAGACTGAAAATGATTCAGAAGTCATATCTAAAAATTCTGACATGACATTAGAAGTCCATGCAAATATGAATATATCTTCAGGTCCTATAGAAACTGCCGAAGGAATTGAAGATATTTATGACGAAGTTTCAACCGAAGAACTTTCAGAAGTTATACCTTCTGAAAATTATGAAACAGGAGAATTTAGCAGACTTGCTGCTAACGAGGGATTACTTCCAAGAGAAGAGTGCAGTAAATATATTTTGCTGGATACAGGGAATGTTTTACCTGAAGGAATGGAGGAAAGTTCGGTTAGTACCGGAACTCTTCCGACTTTATACATCCATAAAACACTTCGTTCAGGACAAACAGTCAGTTTTGACGGAAACATATTAATTATAGGTGATGCTCATCCGGGAAGTGAAATTATAGCAAGCGGTGATATTACTGTTTGGGGAATCCTTGGCGGTATTGCGCATGCAGGAAATACAGGCAATGTAACATCAAAAGTAAGAGCACTAAAATTAAACGCTATTCAGCTAAGAATAGCAGGACTTTACGCAAGGCGTAATGATACATTGAACGTACCTTATGTACAAAAATCAAATGAGTTTACTCCTGAGGAGGCTCTTATAGAAGATGGTAAAATTGTGATTTATAAAAAATTAAGGAGAGATTAATGACTGGTCGTGTAATAGTAATAACATCCGGAAAAGGCGGTGTCGGAAAAACAACTACAAGTGCAAATATTGGGACTGCTCTTGCAAAATCAGGAAATAAAGTTGTATTGATTGATACAGATTTAGGGTTGAGAAATCTTGATTTGCTATTGGGTTTGGAAAATAGAATTGTTTATACAATTGTTGATGTGATAGAGGAACGATGTAAATTAAAACAAGCATTGGTTAAAGATAAGAAAAATCCGAATCTTCAGCTTCTTGCAGCCGCTCAAACCAGAGATAAAACAGCTGTAAATGCAGAACAATTAAAAGAAATCTGTGATACATTAAAAGAAGAAAACGATTTTGTTTTGGTAGATTGTCCTGCAGGTATAGAACAAGGTTTCCAAAATGCGGTAGCAGGAGCCAGCGAAGCAATTGTTGTAACAACTCCTGAAATGTCTGCTATTCGTGATGCAGACAGAATAATCGGACTTTTAAACACAAAAGAAGAAATAACAAGTGTTAAACTGTTATTAAACAGAGTTCGTCCAAACCTTATTAAATCCAATGAGATGATGAGTGTTGATGATGTTGTCGGTATTCTGGAGATTCCGCTTATCGGCATAATTCCTGAAGATACCGGAATTATAACATCAACAAATAAAGGCGAACCTATTGTTAATGACGAAAATGCATTAGCAGGAAAGGCATATAGGAATGTGGCAGAAAGAATTTTGGGCGAAGAAGTTCCTTTCCTTGACTTAGATGAACCAAAAGGATTTATGGCTAAACTAAAAAATGCAATATCAAAACTGAAAGTGAAGGTGTAATATGAGCCTTCTAACGAATATATATAATACTGTTGCAAAGTTCTTTCGACCGCAAGAAGAGGTAGAAGATGCCTCAAAATCAGTCGCTACAAACCGGCTGAAACTGGTTCTTATGCAAGATAGAACCAATCTTACTCCGAGGATTCTGGAACAAATGAGAAGCGAACTTATTGACTTGCTTTCAAGGTATGTTGAGTTAGATAAGGAGCTTTTGGATCTGAATTTTGAGCAAGAAGGAGATCAGGTAGCTTTGATGCTTTCAATTCCTGTTATCAGAGCAAAGGATGAAGAAGAAATTGATGCAGCTATAAAACAGAGAGAAGAAGCGTTAAAAGCTTTGGCTCAGCAAGCGAGCGAAGAATCAGAATTGATAAGTGGTGATGATTCAGGGGAAGATACTGCAGATGTATCAGACGAATCTTCTGAAATTAATAATATGACTGATGAAGAAAAAGCAGAAGCTGATAAAACTGATGCCATAGCCAAAGAGTTAACAGAAGTTCCAAAAATAATTAAGAAAAAAGAGATGTCTGCTCCTGAAGAAATGAGCGGTAATCAATCTGCAAATCCTTTTAAATCAGAAGACTCTGAAAATGTAGATTTAACTGAAACTATGTAGTTAAGGTGATTATTTTATAAAAAAGCGATGACTGTTTTCAGTCACCGCTTTTTTATTTAAAAACAGTTTTATGTCTTATATTTCTGAATTTCAATAGTTTTTTTTATAAAATGTTAAGTTTTATTACAAAAATCATCTATTCTGATGATTTTATTTTGAACGCTCACTGTTAATATATAACTATACTCCTTAAAAACGACGATACACATATCCCTAATCAACAGCTATGCACGATAAAAAGTTCATAGCTTTTTTTTATGCTTATATTAATTAAGGTAATTTAAAAGAACTCATTATCAGGATTTAATTACTGCCTAAAAGTAAGCGAATCCTGTTATTGCTGTACATGTATAGCGATTAGTCACATAAATGCAACAAATAACATATTTTGTTGCATTTATACAATAACTCATATTATATCTACTTTTTCTCCTCTCTTTATTGTTTGAGGTAAAGAGAGGAGAAAAAGTAGCAAAAAGAGGAGAGAAACACCGAGCTGAATAAGCTGTTTATATCAGCCTTCGGCTGAAAGACTAAATGGCTGGTTCGGCAGAGCCGAATTGTGCTGCGCAGCTTTCGCAAGAACGGCAATTTCCACGACAATAGTTTTGAAGCAAGTAGGGTGCGGTGTACCGCACCGGCATTTGATGATTTTGTTGGTGCGGTACACCGCACCCTACTTTTTGTCCTAATAATTGCACATATAAGTTATTGTTGGGTTTCACCCAACCTACCTACTTTCTTCCTTTTATTTCGGATGTAAAAGAAAGAAAAGAAGTACCAAGAAAAGAAGGAAAACACCGGTAGAATAAGATGTTTAGAATGCCCTTACGGGCATAGA
>CAMORE010000078.1 GCA_946623365.1 uncultured Acinetobacter sp. | reverse complement strand
AGAATTAGCAGACGATTCTATCAGATTTATCTCTACTTTAGTTAAATAATTTTAAACTATCTCTTACGACAAGTTCTTCTCAAAATTAACATTTCTTACATTAAAATATTAATCTCTCAGTTAACTTACTTATCAAACTTACTCTTAAACTTCCGAATAATCGGAAGTTTTTTATAATTTCTTTGTTATCTCGCTCAGATACTGTTTAATAGCCGGAGTAATCAGTAAATCCGGTTCACTTAAGCATACATCATCCAAAGTAATTACACCCCTGCGAGTTTCACCGGTTTGAATATACAATAATCCAAGCATAATTTTATCGTAAATACTATCTGATGCCTGATATTCCTTAATTTTTGTTTGTACAATATTCAATTGTGCATAACAATTAGCTAAATTCTGATAATACTTAAAATTAAGCCCGTATTTTTTTAAAGCATCTTCAAAACATACCCTTGCCATTTCAGGATATCCGATATACATATATGTTTCACCAAGATTAGATTGAAATACCGCAGTAGACTGAGTATTAGGGCTTAAAGAGATTGCAATCTTAAATTCTTCAATTGCAGCATAATAGATTCTTTCGCTCAAATAATTAATACCGATATTATTATGGTAAAAAGCATCTTTTTCCGCTTGAATAACATATTTATACGGTTTTCTGTATGCGGAACAGCAAACTGTTAATAGTAATAAAAATACGCAAATTAATTTTTTCATATTACTTTTATAAGAATATTATACATATTGTCACATTTTGAACAAATCAAGTTCCAGACCTTCATACGCAAAGATAGCATCATCTGATGCATATTCTTCAGCCAGAGAATCAAGCTTTTCATCATTATATCCGGGGTCATAATGGAAAAATACAAGCTTTTTAGCTCCGATTTGCTGTTTGCTATCCAAAGCCATTTCAAATGTTGAATGTCCGAATCCTTGTTTCGGAACATAAATACTTAAATAGTCTTCTGTTGAATATTGTGCGTCATGGATGATTAAATCACAGCCTTTTGCAAATTTTATCAGCTTTTTATCTCCGCCAGGATAACTCTCTTTATCTGTAGCATAAACTAATGTTTTGCCTTTGTAAGCAATTTTATATACAAGTACACCGTTTTGAGGATGTGCATATGATTTATAACAGGTAATTACAACATCATCCTCTGTATAATCACCCTCTTTAAGGTCGTTGACTCTCACAACCTCAGGCATACTACCGGTTTTAAATATTATATAATTAGTTTCATTCAAATCAATGATTTTAAGGTCAGAAGCAATATCACCTAAATCTAAAGGAAAAGATTTTGTAAATAATAATTTTGCTAATTCTGTTTCCAATGTTTCATTATAGTTGACTCCGCCTAAGAGACTCATTCTTGTCGATGCAAGGTGACAAGGTCTGAAAAAAGGAAAACCCTGAATGTGGTCCAGATGAATATGACTAAGTAATATAGTACATTTAACCGGAGTTCTGTCAGTAATTGTCGTACCTGATTCTATATATTTTTGCATTAATTCATTGCCTAAACTTATCAAACCGGTACCGGCATCCAGTATAATCAGATGACCGCCTACATTTATTTCAACACAGGACGTGTTACCGCCATATTTAAGAAATTCTCTATCTGCAACGGGATAACTTCCTCTTACACCTCTAAACTTTATTTTAAATTCATTCATTATAACTTTTCCCTTCTTAGTTCAAAACTATTGTCTCTGTCAGATTCATCACCATATAATAACTGGGAACCCATAGTCCTTATTCTGGCATGGTTTTGAACATCTTTTAAATTTGTTTCTTTAAGAAATACATCAACTTTTACTTTATCTTTAGTTGTATTAATATTTATAACTCGAAATGCATTCGGGAATGAAACAAGAGAAGGGCTGGATACGAACAAAATATTATCATCCTGAATTAATTTTGCGGCATGATAGTGCCCTTGAAGAACTATTACCGGATTTTTATGTGATTTTATAGTCCTGCGTACTTCATATTCATTATTTAACTTATGACTTGCACTTGAATAAGGCTCATAAATAGGAACATGAATACAAATAATAATTGTTTCATTAACGTACTTATTCAACTCTTGTTGCAGCCATTTTAGCTGTTCTGAGTCAATTTCACCGTTTGTAGTAACTTTATAATCAATAATAGAATCAAGACAAATTACTCTATATCCTTTCTTCGGCGTGAATGAATAATAAATTTTATCTTGTTTCATTTTAGGATTATTTTCACCCAGCATTGAAATAAACATTTTTTTTGTTAACGGTCCGTCTATACTAATATCGTGATTGCCATCTATTGCGTACCATGGGTAGATTAAATTGTCAGCATGCTTAAGAAATTTCTCTAACTCCGATACCTTTGGAGTATTGATTAAATCACCGGTAAACATAACAAAATCGTACGCTCCTGATGTGTTAATTTGAGAGATAACATCATCAAGAATATTTCCGGATTCTGACAAGATTTTATAAGATGTATCTTTTTCATATGAAGAAAAATGAGCATCACTGACTTGAGCAATTCTTAAATTATTATTTGCAGCAGTACAAACTTGAGAACCTATAATAAACGCAAGTATTATTGTTAAAACAAAATTAACAAATTTAGTAAAAAAAGATTCTTTATTATTTTTTTTGTAACTCTCTTTTGCCATAATTACGTTTTATAATAATATATTCGACACTGATAAGTCAAATTTATTCAAATAATTCGTATATTCTTTGACGGATTTCTTTATCTGATAATTCATCCGTAATTTTATTTAAATCCAGAGTCATTTGAAAATATTCAGCTGCGAGAGCTTTATCATCCAATGACTGATATGCTCTTCCGAGGTTATAGTACGCAAGAGTATAATTTGGGTTTATATCAATTGCATTCTTAAAATATTCTACAGAAGCCTTTGGATCGCCAATTCCGTCTAAATAAACGACACCTAAATTATTTTGAGCTATTTCAAAATTTGAATTCAATTCTATAGATTTATGAAATGCAACAATTGACTCCTCCAAATAATCTTTTTCCCACAGAGCCAAACCTGCTTTTGCATATGTTAAATAATTTTCTGGATCAACAGCTATTGCATCACAATATGTTTTAATAGCTTTATCAATATCATTTTGTGCCATATACATATCACCGAGAGAAAGCTGAATATCAACATTATTCGGATCAAGTACTATACCTGCGTTAAAAGTAGCTTCCGCAGCTTCAAAATTACCTTTGACCTCTGAATAAATTGCTCCTAAAGCATGACAAACAATTGCAGTCCATTCGGCATCTGGATTTAATCTGATTGCTTCTTGATAATACTCTATTGCATCGTCATATAATTCAGCTTTAATATAAGCATAGGCCAGTGAATTGTTATAGTATGGATTTTCAGGGTCTAGAGTTTGTGCAAGTTTGAAAGCACTGACTGCATGAACTTTATCTGATTTATTTAAATATAAATGTCCTAACTCATAATAAATTTTATCTAAATCTATTCCGAATTCAAGCAATGAATTATAATAATCTATTGTTTCATCAACATTTTCAGGGAAATACGTTTGATTAATAGTTGCAAGTTTTATCAGAACTTCTCTGTTTGCAGGACTTACTTCATGAGCCTTTTTAAAAAATTCTAAACTTGCTTCTACATTATTACATTCCAACGATAAATCACCCATCTTTTGATAAAATAAATTCCCTTGTGACGTTTTTTCAAGCCCCTTGGAGTATGCCTCTAAAGCAGAAGGGAAAAGTCGCATTTTCTCGAATGTCTCACCCAGTGTTTTATATGACATAACAGAAAAATCATTAGCTAAAAATTTACAAAACATTTTAATAGAAGGGCAATCCCACATAATCATCATGCTTCCTGAAAATAAATAGTATAAAAATTTTACGGTATCCTTTAGAGAAGAACGATGATTTTTAATTTTAGAAAATAAAACTTTAGACATAAACAATCTGGGGCGAGCAGAGTTTATACCTGAATTATTAATAGCAATTTTGAATTCTTTTTCTGCTTCTTCATAATCTCCGTTTAAACATTGAAAATAACCGGAGTAAATATGTGCATTTACATTTTTCGGTTCAAGTGATAATGCAGTTTTACACTGTTCTAATGCACCGTCAACAGAGATTTGCCCTTTCATAAGAAGCAAACTTGCCAATCTGTAATAAGATTCACACATAGACGGATCCGCTTTAATAGCATCTACGTAGTATTCAATAGCGGTCTCCAAATCAGGTTCTTGTTGTTTTATAAGATAGTTTTCGTGTGCAAATCTTGCTTTTTCCAATAAATTTTCAGCGTTAGTGCAGATATTCTGCATTGGGGTCGTTAGTGTATCTGTCATATTCTCTCCAACCAAAATGTGATTATATAAATTCCTACGGCAGATAGTTTTTTATCTTTAACAAAAATTTCAGCAAATCATCTATATATATTAGATGAATTTTTTATAAATATATATTGTTTGGCGAATAAACCTTAATATTAAGTACAATTAAAAATATTGTCGACCATGGCAATAGTTAAATTTAATTGATTTGTTTAAATATAATTATTAAATCTTTTTCATACTTCCAGCTATTCTTAATTCCAAGGAAGGAGTAATTTATATTCCTTCCTTTTTTTTTATTAAGTTTATAATTATTTTTTACTATATTAAATATAGTTGTATACAAAATATAGAATATATGTTATTATATTCTCAGTAGTAGATAATAAATTTTTGATGATATATGCGATAAAAAAATTATTAAAATAGAATTAGTAATTATCGGGTAGGTTATATGTACCCGAATATCGTGTATATATAAAAAATAGAAAGAGAAAAGGTGCCGCATGAACGGATTACTAACGGCTGCAATCATAGTAACTATAATATTAGTTGCTGTAATTGTTGTGCAAAGAGTCAAGTACAAAGATCTTAAAGTTCAAACAGAACAAGCAAAAAAAGATTTACAAGAAAAAGAATCAATTATGCAAAAAGAAGCGCTTATAAAAGCTAAAGAAGCGCTGCATAATGAAAGAGAACAGCTAAATGATGATGAGAGAGAAAGACGACGCGAATTTGCGCAAATAGAAGCAAAGTTAACAAAAAGGGAAGACCTTCTGGAAAATAAAATTCAGGAAATTACTGATAAAGAAACTGAACTCGACAAAATGAAAGATCAATTAATAGAAAAAGAAGACTTTTTAGCTGAAATTGTTCAGAAACAAACAGTAGAACTTGAAAGAATTGCAGGTCTATCAGCAGAAGAAGCTAAAAAAATGCTGATGGAACAATTAAAAAGCGATTTAGCTCAAGAACAATTACAATTAATACGAGAAAATGAAGCAAAAATCAGAGAAAATGCTTTAGAAAAGTCTCAAGAGATTCTTTCAACAACAATGCAGAGATGCATGATGGAACAAGTTGTAGAATCAACTGTATCAGTTGTTTCTTTACCGAATGATGAGATGAAAGGCAGAATCATAGGTAGAGAGGGAAGAAATATAAGAACTCTCGAAACATTAACCGGTGTAGATTTGATAATTGATGATACTCCGGAGGCTGTTGTATTATCATCCTTTGATCCTGTAAGAAGAGAGATTGCAAAGTTAGCATTAGAAAAACTGATTCAAGACGGAAGAATTCACCCTGTTAGAATAGAAGAAATGGTTGAAAAGTCTAGAGAAGAAGTTGAAAAGAAAATAATGAAAGAAGGCGAAAACGCTGCCGTAGATATGGGGATAATGGGGCTAAACAAAGAGCTTATCAAGAATTTAGGACGATTATACTATAGAACAAGTTATGGACAAAATGTCCTTAAACATTCTCTGGAAGTAGGTCATATTGCAGGAATGCTGGCAGCTGAACTTGGTGCAAATGTATACATTGCAAAAAGAGCAGGTCTTCTTCACGATATAGGAAAAGCAGTAGACCAAACTCAAGAAGGAACTCATATTCAACTTGGGGTTGAATTAGCATCAAGGTACGGCGAAAAGCAAGAAGTAATTCATGCAATTGAAGCTCATCACGATGATGTTACTGCAAATACAATCGAAGCCGTTTTGGTAAAATTAGCAGATGCAATTTCTGCAGGCAGACCCGGCGCAAGACGAGATACATTAGAAATCTATATCAAAAGACTTCAAAAAATTGAAGAGATAGTTAACAGCTATGAAGGTATAAAACAATCTTTTGCAGTCCAAGCAGGCAGAGAAGTACGAGTAATTGTTCAATCAGAAATGTTTGATGATTTGGCATCTCAAAAACTTGCAAGAGATATTGCAAAGAAGATTGAAGATGAGTTGGATTATCCGGGACAGATAAAAGTAACTGTTGTAAGAGAATTCAGAACAACTGAGATAGCAAAATAGGAGGACAAGTGTTTGAGTAACTTAATTACTTGCTCACTTATTACAAAATGAACGATACAATAAGACTAATATTTTTAGGAGACATTACCGGCAGACAGGGACGTACTGCCGTCAAGTCTTATATAGCTTCATTAGATGAAAAGCCCGATTTTGTAATTGCAAATATTGAAAATGCTTCTCATGGATTCGGTTTAACCAAAAAAAATTATGACGATTTATCAGCTAACGGTATAGACTGTTTTACGTCAGGAAACCATATTTGGGATAAAAAAGATATTCACGAATATATTGATGACGTTAAAAATCTTGTAAGACCGATTAATTATCCTAAGGGAACACAAGGTGTCGGAACACAAATATTTGAAATAAAAGGGCAAAAATTAGCGGTATTAAATGCTCTTGGGAGAGTATTTATGCCTCCGATTGATTCCCCTTGGCAAGTGGTATCAGAAGAGATAGAACGTTTGAAATATAGTGGAGTAGAACATATTATTATTGATTTTCATGCAGAAGCTACAGCTGAAAAAATATGTTTTTCTAAATATTTAGCGCATACTTATAATAATGACGAAAACGCCCTTATAAAAGGTTTTTTCGGAACACATACTCACGTCCAAACATCTGATAATCAAATATATAAAGGCATGGCCTATATTACCGATGCAGGATTTTGCGGAGCTGTAGACAGCGTTATAGGAATGGATTTTGAAACTTCATTAAGACGTTTATCGACAAGCCTCCCTGAAAGATATGAAATATCCGAATCTCCAATTGCACAAATAAACGGTGTTGATGTTCTTATTGATAGGACAAAATCAACACAAATAAAAAGAATTAATGTAAAAGTAGATAATAATATAGGAGAGAAGGTAAATGAATCAGCTTGATATCAAAATACCAAAATTCGGAGGTGTGTCATGAAAGGAGATTTTCATATACACACCTATTATTCAGACGGAGTATTTTCTCCGGAAAAAATTGTAGATTTAGCAGTTGAAGCGGGTTTAGAAGTTATTGCATTAACAGATCATGATAATGTTTTGTCATACAATGTTGCGCAAAATTATATAAATTCTAAAAATCTAAATATAAAACTTATCCCCGGAATAGAAGTCAATACTCTCTACAAAGATTATGAAGTTCATATTCTTGGGTATTTTCCGGATGCAACAAAATCCGATTTTAAAGCTATGCTGAAAAATCAGCAGCAAGCTCGTATAAAACAAACAAAAGAGATTTTAAGACTTTTAGCAAAAAAAGAAGGTATAAAGATTGATTTTGAAGATGTAAAAGACATGGTAGCAGAAGGCGGCAGTATCGGACGTCCGCACATAGCAAAAGCCATTACTAATGTAGGTGGCACAAGCAATGTCATGGAAGCATACAGTAAGTACATCCACAAAGATTCACCTGTATATATAGAACGTAAAACTGTATCTCCGTTTGATGCGGTTGAAGTTATATATGATTCGGGAGGGATTCCGGTAATTGCTCATCCATATGATATTGATATAGCAGAGAAACTGATTAAAGAGCTTATGAATTGCGGATTAAGAGGAATTGAAGCTTATCATAGAAAACATTCCCCTGCTATTGTTGAATACTTTTCTTCTATGGCAGAAAATCTTGGGCTTATAGTAACAGGTGGTTCTGATTTTCACGCTCCAAACATTATGAACGGACAAATAATTTTAGGTAAAAATTTTATTCCTGAGTGGATATACGAAGGTCTGATAAAAGAAAAGAAAAATATTGACATGGCTCAAGAATAATATCTGAGTACAAAATAAAATAGGAAGAAGTTATGATAATAAAAGAATATAAAACTAAAAAATTATCCAAAAGCGGTTTCACTATAGTAGAAGTTTCAATCTTATTTGTTATTTTTCTTATTGTTGCTTTTTTAGTTGCACCGTTATCGTTGAATGATTCAATGCAAGAAAAGAATGAATCCAGATGGCGCAAGGTGCAGGGAGATTTTCAAAATATTTTTTATTCTGTAAATATTCAAAAAGACGCACCGGATTTTGTTTTTAATGATGCCTTTAATTCAGTTATGAAGGGTCAAATTAAATCGGATACGGATACTTATCGTATCTCATACTTAAATGGAACTTTCCCGAGCGGTAAGTATCGTTTTACGGATTTTAAACAGACCTATTCAAATGCCGTAATATCATACAAATTGTATGACACAGTTCAAGACGGAATTATAGGAGTATTAATGTATGACATAAACGGACAATCCGGTCCGAATGTTTGGGGAAAAGATGTATTTGGATTTAATATATATGATGATAGATTTGAACCGTTTTGCAAAAACGATCCGATAGCAATTCAGAAACAGGATTGTTCAAAATCAGGCGGAAATGGCTTATGCTGTTCAAATTATTGTTTAATCGGGGGCACATTAAATTAATGAAGAACATATGCGTTTTTGCATCATCATCAAATAATTTAGACGCAAAATTTTATGAAGCCGCAAAAGAACTGGGCTCTCTTATGGGACAAAATGACATGAATATTGTTTATGGTGGGAGCAGACTTGGAATGATGTATGCTTGTGCATCTATGGTTAAAGCAAACGGCGGGGAAATAATAGGTATAATGCCTCAAAGGCTATATGACTTAGGTTGCGGGAATCCTGAAGATTGTGAGGATTTTATTATTACATCAGGAATGAGAGAACGCAAAGCAAAAATGGATGAAATATCAGATGGAATAATAGCACTTTCAGGAGGTTTTGGTACTTTAGAAGAATTATCTGAAATGATTGTGCAGAAGCAATTAGGTTATAATAACAAACCAATAGTTCTATTAAATACAAATGGTTTTTATGATAATCTTATCAAATTTTTTGATGATATTGTAGAATTCGGATTTGCAAAAAAAGAAACTAACAGCCTATACTACATAGCAAATACCCCTATGGAAGCAATTGAATACATCAATAAGTATGATTGCACAGTACGGTCATTTTCAGGAAAGTTTTAATAATAAAAGGCATTACTTTTGATGTTTGCTTGCATTATATTCATCTAAAGTTACTTTCCAGCTTTCTTCATAATCAAAGTCTTTGTTCGCAATAGATTCAGGAATCCCTGCATGGTGAATTTTGGGCAGAAGTTCTTTTTCGCTCATTTCAATAGGTTCAGCTTTATCGTCATCAGAATCCTGACAGATAAATATACCTTCTCCGTTTGGTTTAACTTTATAACTGACAATTGTTATTTCATGACCTGCAAGTCGATTATCATTGTATGGATCAGGCCAGGTGTATCCTATATTTATGTTATGTCCGGCTTTTAATGTAGAAAGTAATTCATTTTTTATTGTGCCAAAGTCTTTTGTATATCCGCTTAAACGGCCTTCTTCATCGGTATTTTGATATATAACAGAGGTAGTATTTTTATCTTCTACAACAGATTCTACAAATGTTTTTTCAAATTCAATCAAACCTCCGTCATCTTGAGTCCAATCATTCGGAGCACGTTTATCAGTCAA
>CAMORE010000077.1 GCA_946623365.1 uncultured Acinetobacter sp. | reverse complement strand
TTCACTGGACTCAAACAATTCAAAAAATGGTATCAGAAGGTGTAGATACGTTTATCGAAATCGGTCCCGGAAAAGTATTAGCAGGCTTAAACAAAAAAATTGCTCCGGAGGCAGCAGTATACAATGTGTTTGACAAAGCTTCATTAGACACGACTGTATCAGCTTTAAAAGAACAAATCGTCAGTATATAAACCTATATAAATATTTTGTTGATTATAAAATAAGATACTGCATGCTAATAATTAAAGATATGAGAAAAATTGTGTAAATTGTCTATAACTTTAGTTGCAGATAATTAAAAAAAACAATAAAATTTTAAGTTGATTACAATTTGAAAAAACTGTCCCTATAAGGATTTGCATACATGTTCTCCTCTAAACGGAGGATTCTATAACTAAAGTTGTAAAGTCTGAAATAATTCTGCCGATAAGAAATTTGAAAGGCAAATTATAAATTTATTGAAAGGAAATTTATTATGGCAGCGACATCAGCAATTACAATTAACACAAATTTGTCGTCTTTGACCTGTCAAAAGTACCTTAAATCAGCAACAAAAGGTATGAATACTGCAATGGAGCAGTTGTCAACCGGATTTCGTATTAATTCGGCAAAAGACGATGCAGCCGGTTATGCCGTTTCAGCCGGTATGGAAGCAAAAATTAACGGTTATGACATCATTGAAATGAATTCGCAAATGGGTTTGGACATGTTAACAACTCAAGAGGGAGTTCTTGATATTATCAATGATTATTTACAAAGAATTCGTGACTTAACGATGCAAGCCGCAAACGGAACTTATGGTTCAGCATCATTAAATGCTCTTGCATTGGAAGTAGAGCAAAGAATGGATGAAATTAATCGTCTTTGTGAAATTACAGATTTTAATGACACATACCTTCTTGACGGTTCAAGACAAACTGATATTAATCTTCAAGTAGGACTGTATTCAGATAAAAGATGCGTTATTAAAATGGATGCATTTTTGTTTGATTGTGCTAAGTCAACAGTTATATTCGGGTTTAAAGCAAATAATGACCATGTAACTCAGGCACGTCCCGGATATGTAAATCTTACTTACAGTTCAAATGATGACGAGTATGAATATAGAGCTCGTATAATTGATGAAAATGGTAAACCGGTATTAGTTAATGGTGAAATTCAATACAAGCCCGGTTCATATGAATCCGCATTAGCAGCAGCTCTTGCAGAAAACGGAGTTGTAGAGAACGGTGTTTTACAAAAATATAAAATGATGGGAGATTCTAAAACAATTTCTATTACAAACATGTGTAATGGTATATACAGAAATGATTCTTCTGCTCGTGAATTTATCACATTTATTGACGATGCTATTGATAATATATCTCTAAGATGTACTAAAATAGGTGCTTATATGAACAGATTGCAATCTGCTATTGATTCTACGGATGTTCAAAAAGAGAACTTAACCGAAGCAAATTCAACTATAAAAGATGCGGATGTGGCAATTTCATCATCTAATTATATTAAGTACCAAATTTTACAGCAGTCAACAGCAACACTGTTATCAACTGCAAACCAAATGCCGTCAATAGCATTAAACTTGATATAGATAATTTATAACCAACTATATTTTATATAATAAAGGTCCTTTCAATAGCTCCCGTTACGTTGTATTGCGGGAGTTTGCCTTTTTTATTGACAATTTTGCAAAATTTAAAATATGTTATTTGACAATATACAACAAAATATGTTATTTGTTGCATTTTTGTAACTTATCTGTTGATATGTTATGCAAAACAGCTTTGTTTACCTGACAGTAGTATGCTTATAACTGCCAATATTTATATTTATCCGGCTCCGAATAAATCACCATCATAGTTCAAACTTTTTGATTCTTTTAGTAACGGATAATCATCTATATTGTATTTTTTAACAAAATTTATTGCTTCTGCTCTGGCAAGCTCAAGTATTTTTGCATCATTTACTATATCTGCAATTATCATATCAGGAAGACCGCTTTGTCTTGTCCCTAGGAACTCTCCCGGACCTCTCAACTGCAAGTCTTTTTCAGCAATTACAAAACCGTCATTCGTCTGGGTCATAATGTTTAACCTTGCCTTTGTTTCCTGTGAGCGAGTCGATGATGAAAGAATACAATATGACTGTAAATCTGAACGTCCAACCCTTCCTCTTAGCTGGTGCAATTGAGACAGTCCGAATCGTTCTGCATTTTCAATTACAATAACAGTTGCATTCGGGACATCTACTCCAACTTCAACTACAGTTGTAGAAACAAGTATATCATATTCCTTGTTTTTAAATTTATTCATTACTTCTTCTTTTTCATCATTTTTTAATTTTCCATGCAAAAGCCCTATTTTATACTCAGGAAAAACTTCCGTCTGCCATTTTTCTTTTTCTATTGTTGCGGCTTTAGCAGACAATGTTTCGCTCTCTTCTATAAGCGGATAAACAATGTAAGCCTGTCGTCCCGAGTTGACTTCTCTTCTTATTAATTCTGTAATTTGCCTGCGAGAATTGGTCAAAGTTGTTATTATGGGTTTTCTTCCTTTTGGAAGTTCATCAATAACAGTTAAATCCAAGTCACCGTTTAATGTAATAGCAAGCGTTCGCGGAATTGGAGTAGCTGTCATTGTTAAGATTTGCGGATTTTGTGATTTTTTTCTTAATGCAAGACGTTGTTTTACTCCAAATCGGTGTTGTTCATCTATAACAACTGCTCCTAAATTTGCAAAATCAATACTATCTTGAATTAGAGCATGAGTTCCCACAGCTATATCAGCTTGACCGTTTCTTAGATTGGTTTCTGATATTTGTCTTTGTTTTTTCCCTATACTTCCTAAAAATAATTCTATTTTTATCCCCAAAGGTGTAAGCCAATTAATCATATTATTGTAATGCTGTTGAGCTAATATCTCGGTAGGAGCCATAATTGCTGCTTGATATCCGTTTTCTATTGCAGCTAAAAGCATGATAGTAGCAACAACCGTTTTCCCGCTGCCGACATCACCTTGAAGAAGCCGTTGCATAGGTTTAGTAGAATGCAAGTCGTTTAATATCTCATTAACAGCTCTTTGTTGTGCTTCAGTTAACTTAAAAGGCAAACTGTTTATAAATTTCATTACCAGTCCGTCTTTTTTTATTTCCAATGGAATTGACGATACATGTTTATTATTTTCTTCTCTTAATAATGCAAGTCGAAGCTGTATTAAGAATAATTCCTCAAAAACAAGTGTATATCTTGCTTGATGAAGTTTATCATTATCATTAGGAAAATGTATTTGCTCGAGAGCCTCTCTTTTTTGCATCAAATGATATTTTTCAATTATAGAAGAAGGTAAGACTGTCGGAATATCATTTTTGAATATTTGTAATGCATTATATATGATTTTTCTTAAAACTTTTATATTAAGATTTTCACTCAATGTATAAATCGGAACAATTCTTGCTAAATTTAAACTTCCTGTTTCTTCCTCCATATTTTCCATAATTGAGTATGAAGGTTTATCTAATGTTAATTGTCCGTCATACGAATTTAATTTAACCGTTCCGGAAACCATAATTCCCGCATTTTTCGGGAATTGGCTTTTCATTCTCTCAAGTGTATATTTACTGGATTTGGAAGCAAAAAAGTTTAAATATATACTTCCGCTTCCGTCTGCTATTCGGACTTTTATAACCCCTAAGTTATTTTTTGTATTAAATGCTTCCACACTTTTTATCGTTGCAAAAACTGTCGTATTTTCACCCGATTCTAAATCCCTGATTTTGGTTCTTGTTGAATAATCAACGTGTTTTCTCGGGAAATAGTATAGTAAATCCGATATAGTATAAATACCTATTTTATTTAGCAAATATGCAATTTTAGGTCCGACTCCTTTAAGATACATAACATCTGATTTTAAAGTTAAAGTTTTTTCTTTATTGTCCGTTTCATTACCTTGTTCGATATTTGATTTAATTACGGAAACCAAACGCTCAATTGATTTTTTTCTTTGGGGAAGCGTATACATGTTATAGCGCTGAAAATGTTCTAACAATATTTGCCATTTTGGATTTTTAGATTTTTTCAATTCTTGTTTTAATTCTGAGCATATAAATGATGAAAAACTTTTTGTTTTTCCGTTGATATTAATATATTTATACTTGACTTCAACTTGAATAGCTTTTTTAATTTGTTCCAAATCGTCCATTGCTTAATTATACACTAATTTAGTTTATTAGTCTTAATTAAATTAAACAAAGTTTCATAATTTTCAATCTCTTGACATTGAAGTTGAATTTTATCGGAAGTAACATCCAAAACCGTATCGTTTTCGCTAATTGAATATATAGTTTTTCTTCGCTTTGCCATTTCAAAAACGGGAATTCCACCGAGCGAATTATGCGGAACTATAAGAAAATCTAAGTCTTCTATACTGATTCCGTTATTAAAATTTATTTTTGGTGCTTGACTTAAGCCAAGTAAAATACATGGAAGAAATGTTGGCGTTATGTATTCTGCTGAACATCTTGGATCAACAATGTCCGTTGATATTTGAATATTGTTAAATGCCGGAGCATGCGCACAAGGTACGCGTAATTCTTTAGATACGTAGTGCGATATTATTGCTTCAACACCGCCAACCGGATCGACCCCAACACCTTTAGAATAATCATCTCCATCATCTTCCGGAAAATTACACACAATTGCAATCGCTTCCGCTCCTTGATTTATCAATTTCTTTGATACATCTTTTATCACAGACAAATTTTTTACATTTCCCATTGAAGCCCCCGAGTTATCAATAAAAAATTCTACACCGACAGGCTCACTTGTTATTTCATATCCGATTACATTTATTCCATATACAGTCTTAACGGCATTTATAGTATTTATGTGTACATTCAAAACTTCTTGCGGAATAGACTTATCAAATACAACACCTATTTTGTTATCACAAGAAGGGACTAATTTTATATTACCTTTAAAAAATTCATCCAACGAATAACCTTCAACATACAGCATATTTTCATTTATACCGGAAAAGCACGCAGCATTAACTACATTCGGATTTACTATAAGTTTGCATTGTTGAGATATTTTTCGTGCCCAAACACTCGCATCACCGGCAAAACCTCCTACAGAAGCGCCCACTCCTGTCGGAACGATAAATGCCCCTAACTTTTCACCGTTTGATAACACTCTTACTTATCCCCTAATATTTTAATTCTGTTTAGAGGCCAAAATACGAAAACGGCACGACCTATAAATCTTTCTTTCGGAAGAGTTCCCCAGAAACGACTATCTTGAGAATTCCCCCTATTATCACCCATCATAAAGTATTGACCTTCCGGAATAATAAACGGCCCGCATTTCATATCACTTCTGCATGGAATATAATCAAATTCACTTAATATATAATCTTCTTGCAAAGGTTTGTCATTTATATAAACTTTGTAAGCACCATTTGATTCCTGCTTAATCTCAAATTTTTCTCCGGGGAGTCCGATAACACGCTTAATATATGCAATATCTTTACAAAAGAATCCTGTTAACCTGCTGAACACAGATACAACATCCGTATTAAGCTTTACAAACGGCGGATAAAAAATCATTATATCCCCTCGCTTGGGATTATTCTCGAATCTGTGATTTTTTATAATATTCGGATATTTTGAAATCTTTTCAACTACAATTCTGTCACCTACTAAACCTTGACCGCCCACCAAAGTAGGAAGCATTGAGCCTGATGGTATCCACCTTAGTTCAGCAATAAAAAAACGTATCAAAATAACAGCAACTACAACAAATACTACAGTATCCCATAACTCTTTTATATTAGCTTTTACTTTCTCTCTATCTATCATAATAAATCTACCATTTTAACCAGCCAATCTTTATATATACTTTGAGGAAGACTTGTTAAGGCTGATTTGTATTCTTCCTTATAATTATCTTTTAAAAATACTGTTTTTTCAATCCCCGTTATATTTATTAATGTTTGCACCTTATTCGAGTTATCATTAATTATTGAATCTTTTTGCATGTCATTATTAATCTGAAAGATTATACCAAATGTTTCTCCTATTTTTTTTGCACAGTTCTGATCTTTATTCAAATAAATTGCAATGCTTTCTAATATAGCTGAATATAGAGAAGATGTTTTTCCTGAAGCAATATCCAAATACTCTTCTATCGTAATATTTTTCCCTCTATTAATATATTGCTTAATTTCAGCTTCTGTCATCTTTTTAGTGCAAGCTAAAAATCTATTTAAAATTTTTTCATTTTTAATATTAACAATTCTTTCTACCGCCTTTGAAAGCAAAAAATCTCCTGATAAAATAGACACCTTTGAATCATACTTATATAAAAAAGTTTCTTTTCCGCGTCTGAATTTTGAATCATCTATTACATCATCATGGAATAATGATGCATTATGAATCAATTCTCCTGCCAAAATAATATTTATAAGATTTTCATCTAATTCGGTGTTAAATGATTTTATATACAACAAACTTATAATCGTTCGAATTCTCTTGGAACTACCGTTAAGAAATTCACTTATATCCTGTAAAATCTTATTGTCATTAGAAACTTCTGATAATAATTTACTGTTTATTATATTTAATTCATTTTTTATTAAAGCTCTTATTTTTTCCATAAATTAATATTAACATAAACTACATACACAAAATACTCCCGTAATGTACGAAAAAGAGAAGACTTTATGCCTTCTCTTTTTTTATTTTCCGGAATTTATTTATTGCGCAATAAACACCCTAACTAACAGCCATGCATTACGATAAATTATCTTATATTAAGTTTAATGCAATACTAGGTGTTTGGTTAGCTGTTGAAAGCAGTGTTGCAGAAGCTTGCTGCAATATTTGAGCCTGAATATATTTTGATGACTCATTTGCAACATCTGTATCACGCAATGTAGATAATGATGATGTCAGGTTCTGTGATTGGACGTCAATTGCTGATAATGCTGACGCAACTCTGTTTTGGGCTGCACCAATCATAGTTACACGTTTAGAAATGTCATCTATCGCTTTATCAATGAATCCTATCATGTATTTAGCACTTCTGTCTGCCTTTTCTTGAATTTCAAATGAATATACGCCATCCGTAACATCACTTACCTTTAAACCTGAACAAGCAGCTGCTAAAACTTGATAACCTGCTTCTGAATTATATTTTGAAACAGTAGCTTTTGAATTAGCAGCATCCGTTACCATAGAGGAAATCTCAAAGTCACTACCATCCTCTTTTTTCACTTTAAGTCCGTGTAATAAACCGCTTACGCTTGCATTTTTGAATAAATCTACACCCAAATTAATTGTGCTGTCATTGTTTGCATACAATCCTACTTGCAAGTCTATACCGTTTTGAGTAATTCCGGTACCTTTAACATCAGATGCATAAGACATTAATTTAATACCGTTGTATTCGGCATTTGCAGAAATACGACTAACTTCTTCCAATCTGGCTTTAATTTCAGATTGAATTGCTTTTAATGAAGTTGAACCGAATGTTCCGTTTGCAGCTTGCACTGCCAAATCACGAATTCTTTGCAGGTGCTCTGTTAACAAACCATAAGTTTGTTCTGCTGTTGTCAATAAGTCATTACCCATAGAAGCATTATCTGCAGCCATATCTAATGAACTTATTTGCGTTGTCCACATATCTGATATAGAGTAACCTGCTGCGTTATCTGATGCATGGTTAATCGTATACCCTGTTGACAACCGCTCAAGCGACTTATTCAGCGAATTAGTCGCATTGTTCAAATTGCGCTCTGCTATTATAGAGGCAATGTTTGTGTTGATTGTGAGTGTCATAGATTGATCTCCTTTCTCTCTTACGATACGTACATTTAGCCGCACTTCCTTGTGCAGCTTTTCTATGTTTCTCTCATCTTCTTATTTACTTTTGTATTTAAAATGCACAAAATTACCTATGGTAGTGTTTGTACATTAAAAAACACAGTCCGATTAAGCCTTTTATAAAGGCTTTTTTGAAGTTTATATAAAACTTCAAACTTTATTACTGAGGTATAAATATGAAATAATTCTTTTACTATTTGTGATACAAAGAATATCTCATATGTCACCATTGGAAATACTAAGTCATAACAACCTTGTAATTCTCGCACTCCGCTCAGCTATCCTTGCTGAGTTGTTGGAATACTCCTTAATACTTCCTGTTTTGTAAACCATATCCGTTACGTGTCGCGGTCCTTACCCCGAATACATTTACCCATTTAAGAGTTTTCTTCTTCACTGCCATGTGAAAATTTTGATTAGCTTCTCTCTTATCAACGGGAGCTGTCCTTCCACTGCCTTGTGAAATTAGATTAACTCTCTGATTTGTGATATATACTTTTTACTAATATATTATTGCAACAGTATGTAAAAAAAGTAAACTCTTTTGTCAAGTTTTGTTACATATCTTAATAATAAGTCTAAAAAAAGGCAATTTCTATGAGTAAATAAACTTTATATATTTATAGAGGATTATTATGGTCGATACAAAACCCCAATTATCAACAAACATATCAGCTAATGCAACCTCAAGCTATTTGACAAATAGCCTAAATACTTCTCGTGCAAAAATTGTAGAGGGAAGAGACGGCAAAATATATGTTTATGTTGACGGTATTAAAGTTGAAGCTGATAAAAACGACTTATTCGGAATGAATAAGACAAATCAAAATGCATGGCTTGAAAATATTGTAGAAATGTATGATAAACAAATGCAAAAAAGAGATGAAAAAATATCTTTTCTGGAAAAAGTACAAAAATCTATCAGAGAAGCAATAAAGAGCACAAGAGAAGCATTCTGGGCATTTCTTGGAAGATTTGGTGTAAGAAATGTAAATGAATTAAACGGTCAGGATAAAGAGTATGCTCTTGGCTTAAAATCAGATTTAACAAGTTACAACTTTGATTTGACATCAAATAAAAACAGCATATTTAGCTTAACAATGAGCAACTTTATGGATACATTTCATAAAGGTAAAGCTTCAAATTTAATTGCGTTTAATAATGCTATGAATTAGATAATGCTTCCTATAAGCTTGATTCGGAACTGAAATTGGATATATTTTTAATTTTAAGTTTAATTTTATCGCCCTGGTGTTTTTTATAATTTATTCCATGGGTTAGTTTGCCCATTGTTTCACCAAAAAGATAACTTGTTGGTCCGACAATAATTAATCCTGCAATAGAAATTGTTTCAACAATTATTACACAAGCTCCTGCGGTTCCGACAACTATTGCAACCGGAAGAGTTATTATACCTTTTGAGATATTTGCAATAGCTGAACCTTTTAATACATGCCTTTTTGTTGCGGCTTTAATATTATATTGTTCGCCGTTAGGAAATGTCATCGAATCTATTTTTATTACAGCTTTAGCTCTTCTATATGCCCAACGGCCTTTTTTAAAATTTTTGATTTTACCGTTAAATATTGTACCGCTTGGAATTATAAAATCATCTGTTACATAATAATCTTCCGTAGACACAAATTGAACTACCTGATTTTTAGATGCTTTATTTACATTTAATTCAGTTTGAAATGCGGCATTTATAATAAAATTTTCATTTTCTTTACTTGCAAATACAGGGGTTATAAAAATATTCAGCAAAGATATCATTAATAGAATAATTATAGTTTTTTTCAACATAAATTCACCTTCCATAGAGTATTATATTATTTACTAAATTTTATTTCAATAATATTAACAATCAGAAGTGCACAATTTTTGCACGATATAATAAAACAAAAAGGGTGAATAGAAGCACATAATAATAATTATTCTCCAATGAACTTCTTATTCCGTTAAAATTTATGAAAGTTATGAATATTTAAATAACAGTATCGGGATACTCTGCCGACGAGAAGGTGACTAAATGTCACGTTCGAG
>CAMORE010000076.1 GCA_946623365.1 uncultured Acinetobacter sp. | reverse complement strand
GAACCGCCGATTAAGTCTGCCCCTGCTTCTAACGGTTCACGTTTATCGACAAATTCTCCATAGCAATTGTCGACAAAACAAATGCATTCAGGATTTTTAGATTTAACTATTTTGCAAATTCTTTGAATATCATCAATTGATAATGATTTTCTTGTTGAATAACCTTTTGAACGTTGAATTAAAACCATTGTTACGGTTTTATCCACTTTTTCCTCAAGTTGTTTGTAATCAACATCCGAATTATTTAATAAAGGAACTTCGTCATACAAAACGCCGTTACCGATAAGAGAAGAACGTTTGGTTTCATCATCTCCCGCAGTTCCGATAACTTCCTGCATTGTATCATATGGAGCACCCGCAACAGATAAAAGTTTATCACCATATCTTAGGTTCCCAAATAGTGCGCACGCAAGCGTATGTGTTCCTGACGCAAAATGAATTCTTACAAGAGCTTTCTCTGCCTTAAAAACTTGTGCAAAAGTTTTATCCAAAACCTCCCTGCCTAAATCATCATGCCCGTATCCGGACACTGTATAAAAGTGTTCAGGAGCGACCCTATTATCATAAAATGCATTTAAAACTTTTCTTTGGTTAAAATCTCTGACTTCATTTATATAATCAAATTCTTTTTCCAACTCTTTTTCGGCTTTTTTAAAATCGTAATTCATACCTTCTCCAAATGATGTTCTTTAGTAAATTTTATTAGAAATATATATTGAGTGCAAATAGTCACAGTAATAAATTCTTTGAAATATTCACACAAAAATTTCATTTAACAAAATTTTACATTTACCGCTCTTAACATATAATTGATTATATTTATTATTATTGTTAATCTTATGTAAAGGAGTATAAATAGCATGCCGTCAACATATGCACAAAAGAAAAAACAATCGCCGGAAGATTTATCACAATTAATGCCTCAAAATATTGAAGCGGAAGAAGCCATTTTAGGTGCTATTTTGGTTAATCCGTCATGTATGAACAGAATCGTTGAACATTTAAGACCGGAATCTTTTTATAAACCGGCTCACAGATATGTTTATGAAGCTATGCTTCAGTTATATAACGGAGAAGATAAGATTGATATAGTTTCTGTATCAGATGTTTTAAATATGAATCAAAAATTAGAATTAGTAGGCGGACGTGCATTTATAAATGATTTAAGTTATAACACTATTACTACCGCAAACGTAGAATATTATTCAAAACTTGTACAGGAAAAAGCAATAAAACGCTCTTTAATTAACGCAGGTTCCGAGATAGTTTCATCAGGATATGATGTTAACCCTATAGAAGAATCGTTAGAGCAGGCTGAAAAATTAATTTTTGACATAGCGTCGCAAAAAGCATCAAAGTCCCTTATTTCTATAAAAGATATTGTATATGATGTTTATGCAAAAATAGAAGAACGTGCAAATAATAAAGGGCAGCTGACAGGTGTTCCTACAGGTTTTTATGATTTAGATACTTATACAAACGGTCTTCAAAAATCAGATTTAATTATTCTTGCAGCACGTCCTGCGATGGGTAAAACGGCTTTTGCTCTTAACATTGCTCAAAATGTTGCCCTAAGAGCTAATGTTCCGGTTGCAATATTCTCTTTAGAAATGTCAAAAGACCAATTGGCGCAACGTTTGATGTGTTCGGAAGCGGAAGTCGACACTCAAAGGCTAAAAACAGGCAATATGCAGGCAAAAGACTGGGAAAAACTTGCAACGGCAATGGCAAACTTATCTGAAGCGAAAATTTATATTGATGATACAGCAGGATGTACTATTACAGATTTAAGAGCAAAATGCAGACGTCTTGCTATGGCGGAAAAAAATCTGGGATTAATAGTCATAGACTATTTGCAATTGATAGAAGGAACCGGCAGGGAAGATCGTATGCAGCAAATATCGAGTATCTCAAGAGGGCTGAAAATACTTGCAAAAGAATTAAATGTGCCTATCATTGCTCTTTCTCAGTTGTCACGTGCAGTTGAAGGCAGAACTGATAAACGTCCTATGCTTTCAGACTTGAGAGAATCAGGATCAATTGAGCAAGATGCTGATATTGTAATGTTTATATACAGAGATGAATATTATAAAAACGCTAATGAAGACGAAGAAGAAGCTGAAAAAGCCGCTAATAAAGGCGAAGCAGAAATAATTATCGCAAAACACAGAAATGGTCCTGTCGGTACTGTTAAACTTCTGTTCCAGGGTTCTATTACTAAATTTAAAAACCCTATTAAAACAGATGTATTTTAAGATAAATTACTATATTTACTCTATATGTATGATTACTGATTTTACCATTCTGTATATAATTAAATTGTGTATTGGGAGAGGTCTATATTATGATGATGAACAGACGTTGGTACGATTCGGATGAGCATACTGAAAAAGCATTAAGCTTACTAAAAGATATGGATGAAGATAAGAGAAGGTCTTTAGCCAAAGATTTAACAACGTTTGTAAAACAAGTTAAGGAAATGCGTGAAGAAGACGATGAAACAGATGTAAGTATCGGTATTGACAGAGTACTTGGCTTATATAAAATTTCTAATTCAAGAAGATGGTATGACAAAGTAAGCATTCTTTCATATGCATTAAAAACGATGTCTACGCTGCCAAAAGAAGATTTTTATAACATTATGGAAGGGGTTCACTCTACTCTTGCTAAATAATAAATTTTAAATGAATTTGAAAACATTTGTTATAAATTATATACTTTGTTTTAGAGCGTCAAATACCTCTTGCGAAATAGCACCTGTTTCTACTTCTTTATAAATAATGTTAAGAGTTTCCTCTTTTGAATACGGCTTATGATAAGCTCTAGATTCCGTTAATGCCGAATACATGTCAGCAACTTTTAGTATTTGTGCATTGATACTGTATTCATAATTTTGTTTTATTTCAGGATATCCACTCTCATCAGGTTTTTGATGGTGATATTTTATAAGGTTCAAAACTTCTTCATTAATTCCACCCTGCTGTTTTAGTAATTCATAACCAAATTCTGAATGCAGCTGCATAATTTTTCTTTCTTCAGAAGTTAAGGCTCCTTTTTTTTCTAATATTTCTTTTGGAATAAGAACTTTACCGTAATCGTGAAGCATTGCGGCAAGTTGAATGTCTTTTAAACTTATTTCTTGTTTCGTAGTTACCTTTAAATTTGAAGCAATCTTTGCCGCTATGATACGAGTGTCTTTAAGATGTCCTGTTTTCAACGTTTCCAGAGCTTCTATGTTAACTTTTAACGGGATTCCGTTTTCTTTCAGAAGTTGCATAATACGAGGGTTTGATCTTGCTAATTGCTCTATTTCAACCTTGCTCTTAAAATTCTGATAAAGCGGATTTGTTAAAAACCTATCCTGAATATGAGGCGTTTCATTAAATTGAAATGCCTGAAGCTTGCTGCTCTGAATCTCTATATTTTTTTGCGGAGCAGCACCAAATGAGGGGTTTGTAAGTAAGGTTAAAAAATTGATTGACGCCATTTAAATCCAATTTTCCTATTACTTATATAAAGTATTTTTTTAAGAACATTTTGCTATAAAATCAATTATTGTAAAAATTTTGTTACATTATTTATTTGCAAATACGCTATTGACAAAATAACGGTTTGTAATGTAAACTTATGTTAAGAGACTAACCCCAATATTATAGATTATGTTATTAAATACCCCCGTAAAAGAAAGTGAAAATATCAGTTTAGAAGGTGCTGTACAAATAAACCACAGCAGTTTTTTCGTGTACAAAGATAACAACGGAAAAACTTTTCTTAAAACGGGTAGAGATGAAAAAATACATAAATCTTTGGTTCAAAAAATGATAGACTTGAATCCGCACATTGCGCGACTTTTGAAAAGATATCATATAAAACCGCTAATTGACACAAAAACTCTGAGAGAGTTAACAAACGGGCATATGAATGATACTTGTAATATCGCAATCGGAGTTTATTCAATGCTGCCAGTGGAGATTCAATCTAAACTAAATAAAACAATTCTTAAAGAAGCATCTATGCTTCATGATTTGGGTAAAGTATTAATACCTTCTAAAATATTAAATAAACCGGCAAAGTTGAATGTTAAAGAAAGAAAAATAATGAATATTCATTCAACTTTAGGATATGAACTTTTAAAAACGCAGAATTTATCAGATGACACATTAACATTAATAAGATATCATCATCAAAATCTAAAGCATACCGGATATCCCGTTTTGCCAAAAGATAATACATTTGCTGATTTGGGGGTTCAGATTATATCCATCGCTGATAAATACAGCGCATTAAGAGAAGCTAGAGTCTACCGTCGGAGGCTTACCCGAACGGAAGCACTTCTGATTTTATATAGAGAAGTAAGAGAAGGTAAAATTATGCCTTCTGTTTATAATGCTCTTTTTAAATATGCAGAAATGAATGACATAGACTAAATTGCATCATATTCGCCTGCATAATTCAGCATACCGGATTCATCATAGCTAAGCCATGTTGTTTCGCATTCCTCCCCATCCTTAATTATTCCTTCAGAATAATAGTTTGGTTTGCCGTTTTCATAGTAGCTTATTACTTGGTAGTTATTGTCGTCTTTCAGTTCCACTTTTTTATTGCCATCTTTATATAATTGAGTAATTTTTTCTTTACCGTTTTCTAATTTTTCAGTAATAATTTGCTTGTTTACATCAAATTCGATATCTTTTTTATCTGATGTTATTTTGCAGCAGCTTCCGTCCGGTCTGAAAAATGCTGTTGTTTTTCCTGAATCTGAATTAAATGTGTTGCTTTCGAGTGCACCGTTTGAATAAAAAGTTTTTTCACCTTCTATTTCTTTGATATTTTTTATTTTTTCAACCGGCTCTGCAGGTTTTAAATTATCATTGTTTATAAATTTTTCCCATCCTATTATATTGGGGAAAAACATCGTTTTTTCTGATTCAACTTTATAAGGTGCCCCATGATAAAATTCAATTTCTGTTGATACTATATGATTTTTGTAATTTTTGTCTTCTGAATATTCAATAACCTGTTTATCTTTATCAAAAACTATTGTGGAATGATTGTTTCTGTTATCAGAAGAATGTACTATATATTTATTATCGTCATAGTAACGAGATATATTAATTTCTTTTCCCGATGGTTCATATATGGTTTTATCAGCGTAGTCTATTTTACCATTTACATATGAGGTTGATCTTATATTTTTGCCGGAAGCGGGGTTATATTCATTAATTACTATATATTCATTCCCCTCATCATTATCAGTTGTTTGAACGATTAACGGCTTTTTTCCGGTTGCTTTGTCATAAGTTATAATTTCCGAAAATACTTTTTCGTTTTCCTTGTCCGGAGTAAATACTGTTACAGTATCTTCATCATGTCTTACAATAGAATGAAGTTTCCCGTCGGAAGAATATATTCTTTCTCCGTCCATTTTATCAGCGTCTTCCGGTTTAATGACTATCGGAGTGAGCGGTTCTACACTTAGTTTATCTTTTGGATACGGTTTATTTATCATTGCGGAATTATATATGGCAAGAGCCTCTAATCCCTTATTATCAGCTTTTATTTCAGGTTTTGTTATATTGTTTTTTGATTTATTTGCTTCCATCACATCATTTTCTGCCCGAAAACCGATGTTTTTAATATTAAACTCTGTACCAATTTTGTTAATCATAAACGTTACTCCTAAAAAATATACAAACTATTTAAATTAAAACAAAAACAAAAATAATTTTGCTATTATGTAACTAAATGTAAAATACATAATAAAAAAGCCGAGTTGAAAATTTATTTTCAACTCGGCTATATATGACTTAAGTTCAAACTCTTTAGAACTTAACTATTAGAAACAAATAGTTAGAACTTCATCAGGGTTCAAGCTTGAATCGTTAGTTGTATTCGGAACGAAGATATATTTTACTTCGTCAACTAATTCATAGCATACACCAAATACACCTGTTGTAGTTGTTTTAACGATGTTTGTAGCACCTTTACCAACTGCGATTACACCGCTTCCAATGCTCTTAGCACCTTTTAGAGGGTGTAAGCAGAATGTATCAGATACTGCATCACCTAAGTTATCAACGATTTCTTCTGTTCCGTTAGAAACTACATTACCAACAGTAGAAACTGTTCTACCGGATACACCTGCTGTTCTGCCGATAAATTCAACAGGAGCAGAAAGAACTCTTGCAATAACGTTTGGATTTTTCTTAACGTCAACTGATGCACTTGAAGCATAAGTCGGGAAAGAAGCCTTCAAACCGTCATTTTTGATTTCCTTGAAAGATACTTCAATGTAACCCGGGTTCTTAACACCTGGTCTTACAACGCCTGTTACAACACCCTTAACTGTAGAACCTGCAGGGAATGTAACACCTTCAACAGTTGCAGACTCAGTAGTTTTAGCAGTGAATGTATCACCTACATTTGAAGTTCTAGCTGAAAGTCTTTCGCTTAATTTGATTGTAACTTGTGTTGGAACATAAGCTGTAGCACAACCTTCTGCACCATTAGTTGTATCAATGTGGAATTTAGCCTTCATAGCAGCAATCATGTATGCTACTTGTTCTCTTGTTAAATATTCAGCTGAAACAATCTTATCTTGTTCAGGAAGAGCTTCTAAAATACCTGAAGCGATAACTTCGTTAGTACATCCAACTGCCCAGTTAGGAATGTATTTTACTTCTTGACCATTGTAAACAGGAGTTGCTGATGCATCATGGTTTACAACCATCAATTTTGCAAATGTAGCAAATACTTCTGCTTTTGTAATAGCTTGATCAGGTTTGAATGTGTTATCAGGATAACCAATCATTACGTCAGCTGCTAAAGCTTTGTCAATTTCAGCTTTTGCCCAATAAGTATCAGCTAAATCTGTATATTTGTTAGGTGCTACTTGACTGAAACCTAAGCCGTTAACAATTTGCCATGCGATTTCAGAACGAAGAATAGCTGATTTAGCATCATAAGCTGCTGCTCTGGATGAATCCATGCTATTTTTCATATCAGATAAAGCTTTTTTAGCTTCTCTGCCAATAATAACATTTTCTTTTTGTGCAATTGTTTTTGCATTGCAAGGTTTGTAAACTTTTGCACCTGTAGTAACAGCGTCTGTTCTGCCGGTTAAAAGTGAGTGTCCTTGTGCACTAAATAATGTAGGATGTGCATAAGCTTGAACGTCTGCTTTATCGCAGCCTGCAAATGCGATTCCTGAAGTTAAGCATACAACACCAAGTGTTGCTAAAATTTCTTTAGATAGTCTCATACTTCTCCTTTCGTATAATTTCCTCATCTATTTTACTACAAATATTAAAAATTGTAACCTATTTTTTTTATTTTTCCAACTTTAGTATTATATAATAAATATAATTTTAGCATAAAAGTTCATAAATTGTAAAAAATTTGTATTTTTTATATTGACAAAAAAAATAAATTGTCTGATAATTGATAATGATAATAATTATCACTTTGGGAAGTTGAGATTATGAGGAATTCAAAACAAAAAGATATTGTTTTGTTGGCTTTGGATGAATATAGAGTTCATCCTACTGCAGATGAATTATATCAATATATACATAAAGAGCATGCTGAAATAGGAATTGCTACGGTGTATCGTAATTTGAATAAATTTGCTGAAAAAGGAATAATAAAAAAAATAATAGGATTAGATGGCTCTTCTCATTTTGACAGCTGTATAGAACCTCATTTTCATTTTATTTGCAATTGCTGCGGAAGAGTTTACGATATTCCTGGAGATATTGGAAAAGACTTAATCGCAAAAGCTGAAGAATTCACTGATTGTAAAATCTCGTCAATGGACATAACTTTTAGAGGTTTGTGCGGAAATTGCGAAGAAAATCATAATATACGTGATGCAAATTCGGAATTTTTATTAACAGGTTCAGCCTGATTTAAAGATGTAAAATTAACAATTTATATAAGTTAATATAATTGAACAAAAAGTTTATAAAATGGTATAATTAAGGTTCACACAAAATTGAAAACCGGACAAAGGAGAATATATAGATGATAACAACAGAAAGACCAGCCGAGCAGAAATATTCAACAACAGAGTTTATTGGCGGTAAATGGCAAAAAGAAATTAATGTAAGAGATTTTATACAAAGGAATTACACCCCATATGACGGAGATTCAAGTTTTTTAACAGGTCCCACATCAGCAACACAGAAATTGTGGAAAGAGTGCTGCGATTTATTTAAAAAAGAACGAGAAAACGGCGGTGTTCTTGATATGGATACAAAAATTGTATCTACTATTACTTCGCATGGAGCAGGGTATATTGATAAATCACTTGAAAAAATAGTAGGATTACAAACAGACAAGCCGCTAAAACGCTCTTTGCAGCCTTTTGGCGGAATAAGAATGGCAGAAGGGGCATGTAAATCGTACGGATATGAAGTTGATCCGGAGATTTCAGAAATTTTTACTAAATACAGAAAGACTCATAACCAAGGCGTTTTTGATGCATATACCCCTGAGATGAAACGTGCAAGACATGCCGCAATTTTGACGGGGCTTCCTGATGCATACGGAAGAGGTCGTATTATCGGTGATTACAGAAGGATTGCTCTTTATGGTATAGATAGGCTTGTATATGACAAAATTGAACAACATAATTCAATAGACGGAGACATGACTCCCGATAAAATTCAATTAAAAGAAGAAATTTCCGAACAAATTCGTGCGCTTTGGGAAATGGCAGAGCTCGGAAAAATTTATGGTTTTGATATAACTCAACCCGCTAGAAACGCAAGAGAAGCGGTTCAATGGTTGTATTTTGGGTACTTATCAGCTGTAAAAGAACAAAACGGTGCAGCAATGAGTATCGGAAGAACATCAACGTTCTTGGATATATTTATTGAAAGAGATTTAAGAGACGGAATTATAACAGAAGAAGAAGCTCAAGAATTAATTGACCATTTCATAATGAAGCTCAGATTAGTTAAATTTGCAAGAACACCTGAGTATAATGCATTATTCTCCGGAGATCCTACCTGGGTAACTGAGTCTATCGGCGGTGTCGGCATTGACGGAAGACATATGGTTACAAAAAACTCTTTCAGGTATCTTCACACATTGGAGAATTTAGGGACTGCACCGGAGCCTAATTTGACTGTGTTGTGGTCAAAGCAATTACCGCATAATTTTAAACAATATGCGGCACACATCTCAATTACCACTTCATCTATTCAATATGAAAACGATGATTTGATGCGTGTTGTTCATGGAGATGATTATGCTATCGCTTGTTGTGTCTCATCAATGGTTGTAGGTAAAGAAATGCAATTCTTCGGGGCAAGAGCAAATCTTGCTAAATGCTTGTTATACGCAATTAACGGAGGGGTTGATGAAAGATTAAAAGAGCAGGTAGGCCCTAAATATCGCCCTATTACATCTGAATATCTTGACTATAACGAAGTTATGGAAAAATATGAAGATATGATGGAATGGCTTGCGGGCTTGTATGTAAATACATTAAATGTAATTCACTATATGCATGATAAGTATTGTTACGAGCGTTCTCAAATGGCTCTTCATGACAGAGATGTTAAACGATATTTTGCAACAGGTATTGCAGGACTTTCTGTTGTAGCGGATTCTTTGTCTGCAATTAAGTATGCAAAAGTGAAAACTATTCGTGATGAAAACGGTATTGTTGTAGACTACGAAGTAGAAGGAGATTACCCGAAATACGGCAATAATGATGACAGAGTTGATGAAATGGCTGTAGATTTAGTTCATAAATTTATGAATATGATTAGAAAACATCAAACATACAGAAACTCTATACCTACAATGTCAATTTTAACAATTACATCAAACGTGGTTTACGGTAAGAAAACGGGAAATACTCCGGACGGACGTAAAGCAGGAGTTCCGCTCGCACCGGGTGCAAACCCAATGCATGGAAGAGACTCAAATGGTGCGGTAGCATCTTTAGCATCAGTAGCTAAGCTTCCGTTTAGCGATGCTCAGGACGGAATATCCAATACTTTCTCAATAATTCCGAATGCACTGGGTAAAGATGAAATCTTTATGGGAGATTTGGATATACATTTAGATTGCGGATGCTGTGAAGGGGAAATGAGATAA
>CAMORE010000075.1 GCA_946623365.1 uncultured Acinetobacter sp. | reverse complement strand
ATGTAAAGTTGAATTTATTTTTTCGTGAATTTGTTAATAAAAGGTAACAAATTCATAAAGTGTGACAATCGAATATGTATTTTGAAGTATCATACCTTTCGGGTAATATGTAAAATGAATCTAGGGTAAAATTATTTTTTTATGATACTATTTTGGAATGAACACAAAGTATTGGATAGCATTTTCTTCAATGGAACAACTTGATTCAATGTTTGTACAGAGATTGTACAATTATTATGGGGATATTGAACGAGCTTTTAATTGTTCTAAAAAAGATTTTGATAATATTGAAGGACTTAATGTTAAAAAATCGGAAACTTTTATAAAGTTAAGAGATAAAATAAATATAGATAAGATTTTTGAAGAAGTTGAAAAACGCGGGGTAAAAGTATTAACGTTTGATGATCGCAAATATCCGTATATGCTTCGTCAAATTCATAATCCACCGATGGTTTTATATTACAAAGGAGATTTATTTTCTTGTAATATGGAAAGAACCGTAGCTTTTGTCGGTTCAAGAAGAGCAAGTTCAAACGGAAAAGACAGTGTAAAATCTGTAATAAAAGATTTTCAAAATACGGATATTTGTATAGTTTCAGGTTTAGCTGAGGGAATTGATGCAACAGCTCACAGAAGCGCTATTGAGAGTAACTTAAAGACTATAGGTGTTATAGCAAGCGGATTTGACTATAAATATCCTTCTTCAAACAAAGATTTATATGAAAAATTAGAAAAGGGTTGTGGTGCAATTGTAACCGAATATTATCCTACTTTTGAACCGATAAAATTCAGATTCCCTCAAAGAAATAGAATTGTAACAGGTCTTTCTTACGGAACAGTTGTAGGTGAAGCGGCATTAAAAAGCGGAGCATTGATTTCGGCAAACTTAACGTTGGAACAAGGCAGGGAGTTAATGTGTATTCCCGGGGCTATTAATAATAAAAATACGGAAGGAGTTTATAAACTTCTTAAAAACGGTGCTACTATGGTTACTACAGGCGAAGATGTGTTAAATGCGTTAAATTGGGAAGTTAAAACATCTTCACACAATACATACGGTAACAAAAAAAATATTCCTCCGCAATATTCTGCTCTTTTTGATATAATAGAAATTGAACCGATTGGTTTTGACGAGCTTCTTGCTAAAACAGGTATAGAAACCGAAGAATTATTAAAAACACTTACCTTAATGGAAATGGACGGCTTTATAGAAATTACCGATGGTGACAGATATAAAAAAGTTTAAACAGTATAAAATTGGAGAGATATAAAAAGAACATGACAACATCACTTGCAGAAAAAAAAGAAACAAAATCTAAGAAGGAAAAAGTACTGGTAATAGTTGAGTCTCCTGCAAAATCTAAAACAATAAAAAAAATTTTAGGTGACGGATACCAGATAGAAGCAAGTTTCGGTCATGTCAGAAATTTACCGGATAATGTATTGGGTTTTGATGTTCATAACGGGTTCAAACCGACTTATGTAATTATTCCTGATAAAAAGAAAGTGGTAACAAAGTTAAGTGAACTTGCAAAACGTTCAGACAGAGTATTACTGGCATCTGACCCTGATAGAGAGGGAGAAGCTATAGCTTGGCATGTCAGAGAACTGCTTCCTGTCGGAGATGAAAAAGTTCAAAGGATAGAATTTAATGAAATCACTCCAAAAGCAGTAAAATACGCTGTTGCTCACTCAAGAGAAATTGATATGGACAGAGTGAAGGCTCAGCAGACAAGACAAATTTTGGATAAACTGGTAGGTTATAAATTATCACCCGTATTATGGAAACAGTTGGGAAATTATCATCTATCGGCAGGTCGTGTGCAGTCTGTTGCGCTAAGAATGATTTGCGAAAGAGAAGAAGAGATAGAGGCTTTTGTTCCTAAAGAGTATTGGTCAATTCATACGATTATGGACAAAGAGGGGAAACTATTTGAAGCGGAAGTAAACAAGTACAAAGGTAAAAAAATTGATATAAATAATGAAGAAGAAGCAAATAAAATAAAACAGTTTCTCTTAAATCCCGAACTCGAATGCACTGTAGAAAAGGTTACCAAAAAAGAAACGAAACGAAAACCGACGGCACCTTTTATTACATCAACTCTACAACGGGCTGCAAGCACAAAGCTTGGTTTTGGGGTTTCAAAAACAATGCAGGTCGCACAAAAATTATATGAAGGTATGGAAATTGACGGAACTCCTGTTGGTTTAATCACCTATATGAGAACTGATAGTGTCAGAATCTCTGATGATGCTCATGCAGCTGCAAAAGATTTTATATTGAATAATTACGGAAAAGAATATTATCCCGAAAAGACAAATGTATATGTAAAAGGCAAACAAAACGTTCAAGATGCGCACGAAGCAATAAGACCATCGTATCCGGAAAGGACTCCTGAAAGTTTAAAACCATATTTGCAGCCGGATCAATATAAGTTGTATAAGCTTATTTGGGAAAAATTTATGTCTTCAGAGATGGCACCTGCAACAATTGCTAATAAAACCGTAGATATAAAAGCAGGCGATTATAATTTAAAAGCAGGGACAAGCAAGGTTCTTTTTGACGGCTTTTTGAAATTATACAATGATGCAGAGGAAGAAGAACAAGAAGCAGAAGCAAAGATACCTGATTTAAATGAAGGAGACAAGGTTAAATGTAAAGAAGTGAATCCTAAGCAGCACTTTACACAGCCTCCTCCAAGATACAATGAGGCATCTTTAGTTAAAGCATTGGAAGAACATGGAATAGGAAGACCGTCTACTTATGCTACAATTATTACGGTAATTCAGACCAGAAAATATGTAGAGAAAAAAGATAAGGCCCTTATTCCTACACTTTTGGGAAGAACTGTATGTAAACAGTTGGTAAGCCAATTTTCAAATATTATGGACTATAAATTTACTGCGGGCATGGAAGAGAAATTGGACTTAATCGCAGAAAAAAAAGCTGTCTGGAATATAGTTTTGCAAGAATTTTACACTCCTTTTATGGAAGTTGTTTCTTCAGTTATGAAAGATGCAAAAAGAGTAACTATAGAAAGCGATAGAAAGTGCCCAAACTGTGGAAGAGTAATGCTTGTAAAAACAAGCCGGTTTGGAACGCAGTTTTTAGGTTGCTCAGGATATCCTGAGTGCAAGACAATTATTTCGCTTAATAATATGAATGAACTTGACAGCACCTCTGAAAATAGTTCCGATGAGCCAAAAGAAGAACAAACCGTTGATGAAAAATGTGATAAGTGCGGTGGTGCTATGGGTATGAAAATCGGCCCATACGGCAAATACCTGGAATGTAAAGAATGCGGTAACCGAAAAAAATATGTTCGTTCAACAGGTGTCAAATGTCCTAAATGCGGTGAAGGGATTATAATAGAAAAGAAATCAAAGCATGGTAAGATATTTTACGGTTGTAATCGTTATCCCGATTGCTCATATGCGCTGTGGGATGAACCAACCGGCAATAAGTGCCCTGAGTGCGGAGAACTTTTATTAAAGAAAAATACAAAAAATGGTATCTTTGAAGTATGTTCAAGCAGGACCTGTTCTTATAAAAAGTTAATGGAACAGAACTCTGATACAGACAATTCAGATGAATCAATTTAATAAACAAGCAGAATAATGTCCTGAATCAACCTCTTTTAATTCAGGATTTTGAGTTATGCAAATATCCGGTTTGCAAGCTTCACATCTGGGGTGGAATTTGCATCCTGATATTTGTTCTTGAATACTTGGCGGAGCACCGATTATAGTTTTTAGTTTTAATGCCGGATTTTTTGACGGTAAAGAATTTAATAAAGCTTTTGAATACGGATGGAGCGGATTTCTGAAAAAATCCGGTGCGGAAGTTTCTTCAACAATGTGTCCCGAGTACATAACAGATATTCTATCCGTATAATTACTTACAAGTGCCAAATCATGTGATATTAATAAAATAGTAGTGCCTTGTTCCTTCTTTATTTCACTTATTAAATCCATTATTTGTTTTTGAATTGTAACATCTAAGGCTGTTGTAGGTTCATCAGCAATAATTATTTCAGCATCTTCTGCTAAAGCCATTGCTATAATTATTCTTTGCTTCATACCGCCAGATAATTCATGAGGGTACGATTTAAGCTTGTTTTCAATATCAGGTAGTTTAACCATATCCAAAACTTCTTTTGCTTTTCTTAGAGCCTGTTTATAAGATACTTTTGAATGAGTTCTGATAGATTCTACAAGCTGATTTTCTATTGTAAAAAGGGGATTCAATGATGTCATAGGGTCTTGAGGCACAAGAGCAATTTTATGCCCTCTAAGTGCTCTCATTTGCTTTTCCTTATAGTATAAAATATTTTCGCCATGATATACTATTTCACCGCTTCTTATTATGGCAGATTTTGGTAATAAACGCATTATTGACATAGCTGTCATTGTTTTTCCGCAGCCGGATTCTCCGACAAGCGAATGTATAATTCCTCTTTCAAGCTTTAAATTAATATCATATAAAGCTTGATTTTTACCAAAAAATAAATTGAGTTTTTTTATTTCTAAAATAGATTCCATAATCTCTATTATTCAAGGTTTACATTTTTTCGTCAATAGACTTTAAGAATAATAATTTTAAGTTATTTAAAATATTTTGTAAAAAACACAAAATATGATATATTTATATGGGAGAGAAATATGGAAAGTAATGTTTTAACGAGTTCAGATGTTTCTACTATATTTTTAGTTTATATAGATAATCATTCCAGAAGAAAAATATCTGTAAATGTTAATTTTATTGACAGCAGCGAATGTTATTTGAGCAGTAGCATTCTTCCTCAATTTGAAAAACCAAAACAAAATATTCCTGCAGATATTATGGTGTGTACGCCAACAGGTATTTTTAAAGCAAAAACTACATTACAGGATGTTACAGTTAATCTTAATAACATTATCTATAAGCTTATAGTTCCTCAAAATTGGAATTTTAGCCAGTTACGCAGAAGTACTAGAGTCCAATCCAGCTTATCCTTTAATGTTAAATATAATGATGGATTTGAAATAGGTGGTAATACGTACGACGTATCATTAGGCGGAATATCGTTTTTGGCTAATACGAGAATTAACAGTATTTATAAAAAACTTAAAGGCGTAATTAAAATACAAGTACCGGTAGATGCTTCAGATAATCCTTCTGTTAGAAATGTCGAATGTACTTGCAGCTATGTAAGAGAAAATGAAAATTTTAAAGATAATAAAACTCTTGTCATATATAAATTTGAATATTTAACAGATGCTCAACAAGCAGCATTGAAAAATTATTTAGTATTGGCAAGTCAAAATATTTATTAAAGTTACTGAGGAGAAATTTTATGACAGAATCATTTAATATAGTTCAATTTTTAAAGAGTGCTGTAGCACTGGGCGCATCAGATGAACATTTAAAAGTTGGGCATCCTCCTTTTATAAGAAAAAACGGTTTTATAAAGAAGATAAACATGCCGCCTATTTCAAAGGAGGAATTAGATAGCGCTATTGTTGATATAGCGCCTGCTGCAATAAAGAACGATATTTTATCAATGTGTGATGTAGATTTTATGTACGAGATTAAAGGTTGTTCAAGATTCCGTATAAATTACAACAGACAGCTAGGACAACCCGGACTTGTGATAAGGAATATAACTTTTAATATTCCTCAACTGCAGGATTTATCATTACCTGATATTTTACATTCCATTGTGGAGTATCCTAACGGGATTATTTTAGTTACAGGACCAACCGGAAGCGGTAAATCAACAACAATAGCATCTTTAATTAATCAAATAAATATTACCGCATCAAAGCATATTATAACAATAGAAGATCCTATTGAATATGTTTTCAATTGTAAAAAAAGTATTGTTTCGCAGCGACAAGTCGGTGTAGATACAAAAAATTTCTCAGACGGTATAAAGTATGCACTGCGTCAGGATCCTGATGTTATATTTATTGGTGAAATAAGAGATAAGGAAACAATGGAAGCAGCTTTAAAAGCTTCTGAAACAGGACACTTGGTATTGTCAACATTACATACAAATGATGCCGTTCAAACAATAAACAGAATTGTAAATATGTTTGAAGAGTCTAACAGATTTCTGATAAGAAGACAGTTAGCAGAAACCCTCAGAGCAACAATTGCTCAAAAATTAGTTTATTCTGAAAAAGAAGCAAAGAGATTTCCGGCATGTGAAATTATGGTTGTAACATCAACCATAAAGGATTATATCAACAAAGATAATACAGAAGAAATATACGAACTTCTGAGAGATAATACAGTAGATAATATGATATCTATGAATACATCGTTGGCTCAACTTACAGATCAGGGATTAATTTCCGAAGAGGAAGCTTTAAATAGTTCAAATGATGAAGCGGAGTTAGAAAAAATATTTAGGGGAGTATATCAAGGAACAAAAGCTTATTATGAATAATTATGTAACCGAGGCAATTAATCTGAAATCTTACAATTTAAACGATGCCGATAAAATTATTGTTATGTATTCCAAAGAAAATGGACTCATTAAAGGAGTTGCAAAAGGGATAAAAAAACCGAAAAGTAAGCTTGGAGCAAGAATGGATCTTCTTGTTGCAAATTCTTTGCAGCTTTTAAAAGGACGTTCCATGGATACAATTCTTCAGGCACAAACTGTTAATCATTTCAGAAAAACAAGAGAAGATTATGATAAATTAATGCTGTCCTCTTATGTATCAGAAGTTGTTATGAATTTTGGAGAGGGCTCGGAAAGTGCATCGGAAGAGATTTATGAATTACTTTATAAAGCTCTAAATAGAATTTCTGATTCTGATTCAAAAAAAGATGCTTTGATAGCTGTAATAAAATTTCAATTAAAAATCTTGTTAATTATGGGTTTTTGTGTTGAGTTAGATACCTGTTTGTGTTGTGGAGAAAGAATAATCAACGATGACATGTATTTTTCAACAAGTATGGGCGGCGTTGTCTGCAAAGAGTGCTGCAAGCCGTTAGGTGTAAAATTAAAAATGCATAGTAAAATAAGAGATTTTCTTCAAGCAATGCTACAGTTTGATTTTGACTATGAGAGCGAATATGACAAAAAAGCAACAGAAAAAGTCTGCCAAGTTTGTTTTAATCTTTTAGATGAATATATAAAAACACATACAAACAAACGCCAAAAATCAGTAAAAATGGTTAGAGAGGTTGTTTCTGTATGAAAAAACTTACAATAGGACATCTTTATCCTAAGCTTTTGAATATATATGGAGATGGCGGTAATATAATTACCTTGAAAAAACGTGCAGAGTGGCGAGGTTATGACGTTGAAGTAGATGAAATAAATTCAGGTGATTCTCAAATCAAAGAGCATGATATATATTTTATTGGCGGGGGGCAAGATTTGCAGCAGATAGAAGTTTCCAAAGAACTTCAAAAACATAAAGAATTTTTATTATCAGAACGCGAAAGAGGTGCGGTATTCTTAGGAATATGTGGCGGATATCAGCTTTTGGGACATTATTATCAGCCGCTTGAAGGGGATAGACTTTTGGGTATAAGTTTATTGGATGCATATACAGTTGCAGGTAGAAACCGCTTTATCGGTAATGTTACGGTAAATACGGAATATGTTTTTTCACCGACTTTAGTCGGATTTGAGAATCACAGCGGTTTAACATATCTTCAGGGAGAAACGAAGCCTCTGGGTGTTGTTGTTGCAGGAAATGGAAATAACGGTCAAGATAAAACTGAAGGTGCAAGATATAAAAATGTATTCGGAACTTATCTCCATGGTTCATTTTTGCCTAAAAATGTAAATTTTGCAGATTATATGCTTGAACTTGCACTTGGTGAAAAACTTATTAAGCTGGATGATGAGATAGAAACAAATGCTCATAATGCCTTAATAGGGAAAATGTAATTTACATATAACAAATATTACATGTCATCTGTAGTACTTTTTTTGATTTCTATCCAATTTTTGTCATTAGTTAAACCATATAATGTGTTGCGCTCTAATTTGATTTTTTTATAGAAAGATTTATTTATTCTATTACCATCCGAATCCAGAACGAAGTATTTTTTATTTTCGCGCATTAGAATGTATTCTCCAAGCTTTTTAATTTTGTCATATTGAATATTGTATAAAATTTTCCCGTTTAAATCCGCTAAACCGTACTTTCTATATCTTTTCAGAAGGATTGTATCGTGGAGAGATTTAATTTTTTCACAGTCATTTTTTACTAAAATATTATTTTCGCTATCAACAATACCCCAATATCCGTTTAATTTCGTGATAAATATGCCATTACCGTCTACATTGAATTTTTGATACTTAATGGGAACAATGATATTTTCGTTCAAATCAATAATTCCGTATTTTTTATTATGTCTTACAACAAGCCTGTTCTGTTTAAATTCTTTCATGCTTGTATATGTTTTTTTAGTAATTTTATTTCCTTTGTCATCTGTTAAATAATAACCATTTTTAGAGATAATAAAATAATGATTGTTATTATATAAAATGTGCTTTACTCCTCTGCAGTCGGATATTATAATAGCTCCATCCGCATTATATACTGTACAATTTGAAAAGCTTCTTCTTGAACCGTCTGAGTAGTGGTAAGTTATTGTTTCTACTACCATATAGTGTTTTGAACAGTTTGCAAATTTTTGTTCTGTTTTGGAATAATCTCTGTTTACTACATATACGTGGCCGCTGCTTGAAGAGCTATGACTTGAATAGCGGTTTCCATAATGCGTATGAGAGTGATTACACCCGCTATGATGACTGCCTGTGTGTGGACATGCGCTATGTACAGCAGTGCATAAGCATAATGTTAAAAGACAACATAAAAAAAACTTTTTCATTTAATATTCTCCAACTACCACTGCAATATTATTATAACGAGATTTTTTATTTTTTGTTCATTATAATTACAAATAATATGTAGTTGTTATGTAAGGTATATTAGCCCAACAATAACTTTTGGGTGCAAATATGTGCAAAAAGGGTGCAAATGTAAAATAACAGTCGGTTTGAGTATAAAGAACAGGAATTTTGAAAATGTTATTTTTTGGTGCAAATAATTGCACCCTACTGGCTCACTTCCGACCTTATTAAATCGGCAAAAAGCCGGATTACTTCACCCTCACAGGCTCGCTGTAAAAGAACTTGCAGTTTGAGTATTTTGAACACTAAATTTAATAATTACTTTGGTGCAAATTTTTGCACCATACTCACTTTCATGATACCATGTTATAAGCATGTACTACCAATATCAAGGTACTATATATGATATTAAAAAATCGAACTCAGGAATCAGCACATTTTTCTAAAAGTAATAATTTTATTGGTTTAGCTTTTGTTATGCTAATTATTATACCTATATTAGTCTATCTGCATGTTCCAATGATCTATGCTATTTTGCCGATAGCCTGGATTGTAATAGAAATATTTATTACAATTAAAAATATAAAAAAAGGACAAAGTCTAAACCATTCAGGAATAAATGAGGTTGTTATATCAGATAATAATATTAAATTAAAGAGTAATAAAGATAACATTATAGAGTATTCTTATGAAAAATTAAAACAAATAAATATACAGATTGAAACATACATTTGCAACGCAGGTGGAAGGAGTTTAATAACAAGTATAAAGAGTACAAAGATAGATTTTATTTTTAATAATAATGATATAAAGACAATTAACATTTATTGTTATACTAGATTTGGATTTATAAATAAAATAAAGAAAATAATAAAATTATTAAAAAATAAAACAACGGTTAATATTACATATATTGGTTCAGGAAATATGTCAGATATAAAAGAACATATAGAATTTTATAAGAAACACAACCGTTCAAAACTTCTAAATAAAAGTGATTCAAAAAATATTCTTGAATTAGCAATAACGACAGCTATTTTGGGACCAATATTAATTTTATTCTTTGCATATATCACAATGAAAGACTTGGTTTTAATGGACTATATATTATTATTTTTAAAATCAATTTTATTATTCTCAATTATAGCTTTTGTCATTTCGTCACCAGTAATTATTGATAAAGTAATAAATAAATAGCAGGTAGGATAGAATTTAGAAAAATGTAGGTTGGCAATACTATGCCAACAATAATGTTATTGTCGGTTTAGTAAAACCGACCTACAAACTTTATCCTGTTATTGTTGGGTTTCACCCAACCTACATACTTCTGTCAAATCTGAATTGTCAATGTTGATATTTCGAGAAAAATATGTTTTAAA
>CAMORE010000074.1 GCA_946623365.1 uncultured Acinetobacter sp. | reverse complement strand
ACTACTACTACTACTACTACTACTACTACTACTACTACTACTACTACTACTACTAGGCAAGTTTACAAAACTTAATATAAGAATATTTATTAAATTAATTATAAGATTTGAAACATGAAAAATTCCATATATTTACAATTGCCGTCACAGTATAGTAGTATTATGCTTGTATTGGAATAATTGGAGGTTCTTATCATGATATATAAGCCTTATAATGTTGTTTGGGAAATAACTTGGAAATGTAACGCAAAATGCATTCACTGCGGTTCGGATTGTATCTCTGAAGAAAAGCAGAATCAGCTAACAACCGGTGAATGCTTGGAAATTATCAAAGATTTAAAACGAATCGGAATGCAAAAAGTTACCCTGTCAGGCGGAGACCCGCTTTTGCGTGAAGACTTTCCCACGCTTGCATTTGCAATCAAATCTCTGGGCATGGATGTTGCTATTATTACAAATGCACTTGCACTTGATGATGAAAAAATAAAAATTATTAAAGAGATTAATCCTCGCTCTTTCGGTATATCAATAGATGCAGGTGAAGAATGGATGCATGATTATATCAGAGGACGTAAAGGATGCTTTAATCACGCATTAGAATCTATTATAAAGCTTAAAGAAAACGGAGTTGAACCGTCTGTTATAACAACTACTCATAAACTCAATTTCCCGCAATTACCAATTTTGCGTGACATTTTAAAGGTATTAAAGGTAAGAGCATGGCAAATTCAGTATGCCGATTTTATTGGAAGAATGAAAACCGAAACTATGATTACTGAAGCTCAATTTCAAAAACAAGCAGAATTTATACGTGAGACCCAAAAAATGATGGGATGGGAAATGTATGTAACAGGTGCAGATGTTACAGGATATATGAACAAGCTTACAAATGATATCGGTTTAGGCAACTGGCATGGTTGTCATGCAGGGATTAGAGCATTAGGATTAGGCAGTGACGGAACCGTAAGGGGGTGCCTGTCACAACAATTAGATAAATTTATTGAAGGCAACATACGAGAACGCTGTCTTTATGAAATTTGGAACGATCCAAAATCATTTGCTTATAATCGTTGTTTTGATATAAATACTCTTAGCGGATATTGTAAGGAGTGTAAATTTGCTTCCATTTGTAAAGGTGGTTGCACCAGAACTGCAGCTAAAGATGATTGCAGATGTAATTCTTACTGTCTGTATAAATTTGACCAAGTGGGTTATTCTAATGATTATCAAGCCAGAACATATTTCACAAAAGAAGAAATCGCTGAATTATACAACAGTGTAAAACAACTTCCGCAAGAATTTTATGATAATTATGAACCTTATGAGGATATTCTGGGACATTAAAATTAGAATTACGGGGTTGCAATTCAGTTTAATATTTATTATCAGAATAATTTATAATGAAATAAAGTTTATACCGCAGAAGCGTGTATCGTATATACAACTTAAATGTCTGTATACAAATAAAGTATTTATATGAGGTACTTTACAACAATATGAATTAATAGTATTATTGTGATAGTATTGGAGGAGATTTTGGCTGAGAAATTTAAAATTACTGGTGGTGAGACGTTAAGAGGAGAAGTCTCAATAGGCGGTGCAAAGAACGCAGTTTTGAAACTGCTTGCTGCTACTATATTGGTTAAAGGCTCAACCAAAATTTATAATGTCCCCAAATTAACAGATGTAGATATTATGCTGAATGTACTTTCCGATTTAGGTGCCGGATGTATATATGACAAGCAGGAAAAATCTGTTATTGTAAATGCGGAAAATATAACCTCTATTACCGCAAAATACGAGCTTGTCAGTAAAATGAGAGCTTCATTTATCATTCTGGGTGCGTTAATGTCACGCTGTAGAGAAGCTATTGTTGCTCTTCCGGGAGGATGCGCAATCGGAGAAAGAAGAGTCGATTTTCATATTAAAGGTCTTGAAGCACTCGGAGCAAAAATTAAAATCGAAAACGGCTATGTTCACGCAAAAGCATCTAAGCTTGTAGGAACAGATATTTATTTAGATATTCCGTCAGTAGGTGCTACAGAAAACTTAATGTTAGCATCCGTTACCGCAGAAGGTTCCACAAGAATTCAGAATGCCGCACAAGAACCGGAGATAATAGATTTAGCCAATTTCTTAAATACACTAGGAGCTGATATTTCAGGTGCAGGTACTTCTGAAATTGTTATTAACGGAGTGAAATTAGACAGCTTGCATCCTGCCGAATATACAACAATTCCTGACCGTATAGAAGCAGGTTCATATATGGCTGCAGTTGTTGCAACAAGAGGAAAAGCAATAATTAAAAATGTTTATCCTGCTCATCTTACATTTTTTAATGATAAATTAATTAAAATGGGAGCAAGCATAAAACTTGTTGAACCTACGACTATAGAAGTAAGTTGTAAAAACAGACTCAATTCAATAAACTTTGTAACTCAGCCATATCCGGGATTTCCTACGGATTTGCAGGCGATAGCGATGACTCTTTTGACTACCTCAAACGGCGTCGGAATTATTACGGAAAGTCTTTATGAAAACAGATTTATGCAAGTCCCTGATTTAAGAAGGATGGGGGCGGACATTCATCAAGACAGAAACCATGCCATTGTAAAAGGTGTAAAAAATCTAACCGGTGCTACAGTAGCGGCAAGTGACTTAAGAGCCGGTGCAGCGCTTGTTATAGCAGGGTTGATGGCAAGCGGAGAAACAATTGTTGAAAAACTCCACCATATTGATAGAGGATACGAGGATTTTGAGCATAAATTAACTAATTTAGGCGCAAAAATTATAAGATTTGATGATACTGAAAATAATATCATACCTAATTCAAGTGTGGTAGATATAAGGGGGATATTGTAAAAGATGGCAGCATATAAAAGATGGTATGACCATGACCCTAAATTATTAGAAGTAATAGAGCTTTTAAAAAATTATCAGGATGAACTGAGAGAACATGCGGTTGTATTTCTTGATAAATTGGAGGAAAAAGTTTCTAAAGAAGCTTTGGACAGATTTTATGATTTGGTTAAGCCTGTAAACGGTGCAAGATGGTATGATAAAGACCCTATTATTTCAAAAACAGTTGAGATTTTGCGTGTTGTACCTCCGGAAGTTCAATATGCTTGTGCGGAAAGATTTATTAACGCACTAAAAAGTATGGGTATTGAGTACCAAAGTCCAAATGCATAGGCTCTTTTTATAAGTCTCATTCTTAGGTAAACAATGTTTCAGAAGTATCGGACGTGAAACATCACGAAAAATGTGCTGTCATTTATCATGGTCAGTAGTGCATGCAATCGTCGAGCAGACTTTAGCGATATCAACTTATTGAATTTGCATGAGTTTTGCTAACTTATTTTCTTTCCTGTCTTGTATTCGGTTACAAGTTCATCGATTGTAACGTCAAGAGCCTGAGCTATTTTGTTCACGAAATAAATGTTAGTTGTAACTTTTGCATTTTCTATTTTCGTAACATGTTTAGTTGATATATCGGCTATTTCTGCCAGTTCTTCCTGCGAGATACCTTTACGTGTTCTGGCAATTCTAATATTTAAACCTAAAATTTCTCTAAATTTTTTAATTTTGTCATCCATACAGAAATTATATAAATTATCATTTTAATCTTTAATCTCTTAAAGAATACATATGGTTGCTTATTTGATACTTTTGTGTAAAATTAGATTATATAGTATTAAATTGGAGGTATAAAATGGAAGACTTTGAAAACTTGTACGCAGAATTTACCTATGATTTAGAAGAATTGACCAGTTTTGTAAATGTTTTAAAAATTGCTGCGGAACAAGAAACGTATGAATTAACTCATCAGGATATTGAGCATAATATCGAAATAATTTATGAAAAATTTACAAAACTAATGGATAAAAACAGAGTTCTTAGGGATATGCTTATAAAAATGCAAGACGAAAAATAGTCTTCGGTAAATATTTAAAGCTTCAATTTATCCTGTTTATTTGCTCCCAGCGCTTATTTTCCCCTATGTTCATATACCCTATGTTCATTTACCCTATGTTCATTTACCCTATGTTTATTTACCCCCCCCCCCTAGGGTTTTTAAGAGTTGGATAATTCTTTCAAATTTCATGCTTCTTGATGCTTTTAAAAACAGAGTTGGTTTTGTTTCAATGTTTTCTTTTATATAAAATACACATTCTTCAATTGTGTTAAAATGACGCGAGTCACATTTATTAACAGCATCTGTAATGTTTTTTGATAAAGTTCCTACTGATAAAATTTTAGAACCGTTATCTATATTATTTTTAGAATTGATATATTCACCCAATTCCTTATGATATTGAACTTCATTATCTCCAAGTTCGCCCATATCGCCTAATATCAGAATATAGTTTTTATAATGTTCAAAGATTGTATCAATGAAAGCTCTCATAGATTCAGGATTAGCGTTATAGCTGTCATTTATAATATTTATATTTTCTCCGTTGATATTTATTGATTCTGCTTCCCAACGTTTTTCTATAGGCTTATATTTTTTTAAGCCTTGTTGAATTTCAGCAGTAGTAAGCCCCAGAGTTCTTCCTGTATTGATTGCAGAAAGTGCGTTTTCAATATTATAATCTCCGCCTGTATTAAGTTCGTAGGTGTTTCCTTGATATTCAAATTTTGAATAATTTGCTGTTTTTTCAATAATATTTACATCTTTAATTGAATAGAAAATCTTCTTTCCTTTATAATCAACAGTGTTGCGTATTAATTCATCATCATGAGCAACAAAAACATTTATATCTTTGTTAACGCTTTGATATTTAACAATTTCACATTTTGCCTTAGCAATATTTTCCCTTGAACCCAATCGTCCTATATGAGCTGTACCTACATTAGATATAATTGTAATATCAGGCTGTGAATATTTTGATAGAAGTTCTATTTCTCCTAAACCTCTCATGCCCATTTCTAATACAAGGACCTCTGTATCTTCAGGTGCCTCAAAAATAGTTTGGCAAAAACCTATTTCGTTATTGTGGTTTAAAGGTGTTTTAAAAGTTTTATATTTTTCACTCAGAACGGTTGCAACAAGTTCTTTTGTGGTTGTTTTACCGGAACTCCCCGTAATAGCGATCACTATCGGGTTTAAATTTTTTCTTCTGTAGTTTGCAAGCTGTAAATATGCAGTCAGAGTGTCAGGAACTTTTAAAAAACTAATATTTGACTGTTCGCCCAAAGAAGATATTGCGGCTTCTGTCGTATAGAATGTTCCGATAGCTCCTTTTTCTATTGCTTGATTAATAAATTTTTCACCGTCAAAAGATGCTCCTTTAAGCGGCAGGTAAAAATCTCCGCATTTAATAGTTCTTGTATCAGTGGAAATGTTTACATCTAAATCCAAATTTTGATTACCCTTAACATCTGCTCCTGTTGCTTGTATAAGCTCTTTTATCTTCATAATCTAATCCTCTATTTTTAGCATTATTATAATTTTAATCCAAATTAGAATTTTTTGCGTCATATACTATTAAAAAGACATGCCATTTGATATTGAACTCTTATTTGATATAATAATAGATGATAAATATTTAATGATTATAAAGTAACAATAAGAGGGATAGCGATGTTATTACACAATATAGAAGATGTTAGGAAAGAAATAACAGAGTGGAGAAAATCAGGTTTAACAGTCGGTTTGGTTCCGACAATGGGGGCTTTGCATAACGGACATTTAAGCTTGATAAAAAAAGCAAAAGAAACTTGCGACAAAGTTGTTGTCTCGGATTTTGTAAACCCTATTCAGTTTGGTCCGTCTGAAGATTTTGATAAGTATCCCAGAACACTTGAAGCTGATATGGATTTATGTAACAAAGAAGGTGTTGATATAGTTTTTGCACCGTCGGCAGATGAAATGTACGGAGAAGGGCAGCGTCTTTCTAATGATACATTAACTTATGTTTGTCCGCCGTTTTTCTATGTAAATACTTTATGCGGAAAATCCAGAACTGGGCATTTTGACGGAGTATGTACGGTTGTTCTGAAATTATTTAATATCGTTCAGCCTGACTATGCATTTTTCGGACAAAAAGATGCTCAACAAGTTATTATTATAAAAAAAATGGTAAATGATTTAAATGTGCCGATAAAAATTATTCAGTGCCCGATTGTAAGAGAAGAGTCAGGACTTGCTCTAAGTTCCAGAAATAAGTATCTTACCGAACAAGGGAAAAAGGATGCTTTAGTATTAAGTAAAATTTTAAACAATATAAAGTCATGCTATAAAAAAGGAATTACAGATGTAAGTGCATTAAAAGAAACTGCGTATAATTTCTTGACTGAAAAGCACGATTTAGAATATATTGAAATAGTTGACAAATATACATTGGAAGATAAAATAAAAGCAGATGATAATTCTATTGCGTTAATAGCATGCAGAGTAGAGAATGTCAGATTGATTGATAATATTTATTTAGGAGAGAATAGTTAATGCATAAACTAATTTTATGGTTCTTTACAAATATTAAAAATATAGAAAAAACTATCAGACTATTTTGTATACTTATTATTATGCTGATTGCAATATACTGGGTGCTTGACTTGGCGGGAGTTATTCTTTATTTGCAAGGTTTTAGAGTTACTGCAGCTATGTTATCTCCAATGGATAACTTTTTAAATTTTGCTAACAGTTTATATTCAGGCTCTTTTAATTTCTGGGGTAAAGCAATGGAAGTAAAATACTTTGTTGCGGTTGGCTTGTTATTAATAATTGTATTTTGTTTAAAGATAATAAGTGTCGTAGTTGAATTATTACAAGAATTGTATGAAAAAGCGCATTTTGTCTGTAAAAAAGCAAAAGAAAACGCTTTTAATATGAATTTAAAACAGTCTGTTGAAACTCCGGAAAAACAAAAAACTGAATATATGGTATATATTCAAGTAAAAATTAAGGATAAATTTAAAAACAGAAAAATTGATACATCAATAGAAGAACAAAAATTTTTATTGAAAAAATTCATAGCAGATAGAACAAATCTTACTCCAATAGATGCTTGGGGCGGATACTTATACTATATAAAAGACTTTGACAGAATTGATAATATGCTGGATATTTTACAAAAAGTTATAAACTCTAAGGCTCCATTGGATTATGTAATATGTATTCAAGTAGGAAACGATACAAAACAATTAAAAAATCTTGCAGACCTAACAATTTGGAATAAATTGGTTATTGCAGCCGATACTTTGTATAGATATAAACTAAATTCACTTCAAAGGTATAAATCATCAAGTCTTGGTGTTTTTCAAAAAGAAGATGGTACTTTGGAAGTCCATGAACTCTTGGCAGATCAGTAATATAATAATAAGGAGTAATAATTTATGAGATATGATGCAGGTGAAGTAATTACTGCAATGGTTACACCATTCAATGATAAAAGAGAAGTTGACTATGATAAAGTTGAATTTCTTGCAAATTACCTTGTTAATAACGGATCTGATGCTGTGCTTGTTACCGGAACAACAGGTGAAGCTCCTACTTTATCATATGACGAGGAGCTGGAAATATTATCAAGTGCAAAGCGAGCTGTTACGAATAAAGGCAAAGTTATAATGGGGACCGGCTCGAATTCCACTGAAACAGCAGTAATGACTGCAAAACGTGCAGAGAAAGAGGGTGCTGATGCGATTTTAACAGTTGTTCCGTATTATAACAAACCCTCGCAAGCCGGCATGATTGAACACTTTTCTGCAGTTGCTGAAGCGGTTGAACTTCCTATAATACTCTATAACATTCCTTCTCGCACAGGTGTTAATATGTCCGTAGAAACGGTTAAAACTCTGGCTAAAAAATACAAAAATATTGTTGCACTTAAACAAAGCTATGGTGATATAGATACAATAACAGAATTAAAAATGAGCTGTCCGAGTGATTTTGCAATATATTCAGGTGATGACAGCTTGACTCTTCCGATGCTATCCGTTGGCGCTCATGGCGTAATATCAGTAGCTTCTCATCTTTTTGGAACAGAGATTAAATCTATGATAAGAAACTTTAAAACAGGAGATGCTGCAACAGCAGGAAATATGCATAGAAAACTTTATCCGATATTCAAAAAATTATTTATGGCTCCAAATCCGGTTCCTGTAAAAGCCGCATTAGCATACAAGGATATAATACAAGAATACGTAAGACGTCCGCTTGTAGAGCTTACAAAAGCAGAAAAGGCTGATTTATTCTTTACGCTTGATGCTATTTAGGGAGGACTATTAGGAAATGTACGAGAAAATAGGTTTTATTGGCTCCGGAAAAATGGCAGGAGCAATTATTAAAGGCTTGATAAAAACCAACTTTGCAGAACCTGAGAATATTCTTGCAACTCAAACGAAATCGGACGGAATAGAAGAAAAATCAAAAGCCCTTGGGGTGAAAGTTATATTAAACAATACTGAATTAGTACAGAAATCCGACGTAATTTTCATTGCTGTAAAACCGAATCAAGTATTGAATGTATTAGAAGAAATTAAACCGTTTATAACACCTGATAAGCTTATTGTATCAATAGCTGCAGGGGTAAATATAAATAAACTTGAATCTAATTTGCCATCTAAATCGCACGTAGTCAGAGTTATGCCAAATACTCCGGCTCTTGTAGAAGAAGGAATGAGCGGTATGATAGGCGGAACTTATGCGAATTTTTATGATACCGATTTTGTAAAAAAATTATTATCAACAATCGGGAAATGTATAATAGTCGACAATGAGGCGCAAATGGATGTCGTAACAGCAATCTCCGGTTCAGGACCCGCATTTTTCTATAAAGTAATAAACGATATTGCAAGAGCCGGCGAAAGGCTTGGAATGAGTTATGAAAATGCACTGCTTTTAAGTATTCAAACTGCAATCGGTTCGGCAAAAATGGCTTTGAACAGAGATATTTCAATGGAACAGCTTATATCTAATGTTGCAACCAAGGGCGGATGTACTGCTGTCGGAGTTGACTGCATGAATGATAATAATTTTGACAAACTTTTTTATGATGTAATCTCAAAAACAACACAAAAAGCTAATGAATTAGGAAAATAAAATTATTTTGTTAAATGAACAGAGAAACTATATTAGAGATATTAAGAACTATTATAACGGCATTTGTGATAGCATCTGTTATTAATATTTTTCGTCTTCTTATTTTTGACGAAATACAGTTTTCTAATCCGTTCAGCCGTAATCAATCTCGGATTCAAAATACGCAAAATGAAGTTAACAATTTTGAAACAAGAGAAGAAAATATTACAAATAATGCAGAAGTAAATTCTGATATATTTGATACTGTAAATATTCCGATTGAACCTATGAAATCTCTTAGCGGACTTAGTAAGAATGAGATTTTTAATCTGCGCAGGGAAGCTGTGAATACGTCACCGATTTTTTCAAATATTAATTACAATCCAAGCACCAGCGTTTTTGGACAAATAGGTGACAACTTACCATGGATTAGTGCAGAAGCTGCTCTGCATTGGTCTTCAATTAGTACTGATAAAAAATCAGAGGGTGTATCGAGAGATAGTATAGGAATTCTTAACCCTGAATTACTTTACTATGTATCTATAAGTGAATATGGTGAAGGTAGTATGTGGATTCCATTTTATAAACCATCACCCTTTGAGCCATACAAGGTTGTATACAAACCTGAAATCAAAACTATAATTGCATATATTAAAAATGATAGAAATAAAAACGGTAACTATGAACCAATTACACTGGCAGATTCTAATGCACACGATTTGGGATATAAATATGCGTATATGGATAGCTATGATAATGTTGGGTTTTATAATAGGGATAATTATAATAATAATTCATTGCATTTAGATATTAAAGAAGTTACAGGATGGTATATGCATGGTTCAGCCTGCGGAATACCCGGAGGGTGCAACAATTATGCACCGTATTGGCAGTATTACAATACATTTTATTTAGAAAATTTACCTGCAACTGTTCATATCAAACTTTGGAAAAATAAGCCGGCAAGAATTGAACAGGAAGCAGATATTAATTATGAATTAATTTTTGAATAAATAAAATCAGCATATAAATTTTAAAAGTGGTAAAATTATAATTAAATATGATTAAAAAAATAACACAAAAAACTATAATACATTCTATATTGATAATAACATCTCTATTATCAATATTTCCGTTTGTTTGGCTTACATCCACATCACTAAAAGGTATTAATGAGGATATTTTTGCCTATCCTCCAAAACTTATACCTTCGGATTTTACTTTCCAAAATTATATTGATGTGTGGGGAAGAGTTGATTTTATGGCATATTTTTGGAAC
>CAMORE010000073.1 GCA_946623365.1 uncultured Acinetobacter sp. | reverse complement strand
GCTGCCGTTCTTGCAAGAGCACCGCAGGTTAATTCGGCTTTGCCGAACCAGCCATTCAGTCCTTCAGCCGAAGGCTGATGTAAACGGCTTATTCTACCGGTGTTTCTCTCCTCTTTTTGCTACTTTTTCTCCTCTCTTTACCTCCGAAATAAAGAGAGGAGAAAAAGTAGATATAATAAGAGTTTTTGAATAAATGCAACAAAATATGTTTTTTGTTGCATTTATTGTATGCCCCCTATTAGGGGAGAATCAAAATTTGCTTTGATTAGATTCCCTGCCGTCCGAATTTTTACAGACTGAAATCGGGCTCTGCAGGAAGAATATTTGGAATATTCTTAATCCATTTTTTAGCATCCTCGCTTGCATTTACCCAGTTAACAGAGATTAAACCTCTTTGAACCCAGATAAGTTCTTTAAAGAACTCATATTGAGAATTCATAGCATCGATTTTTGCTTTCATATACAATTGTTGAGCATCTACAATTTGATTTATAGGTACTTCGCCTCTTAAATATTTAGCTTTAACCATATCATAGTTTTCTGATTCGGCAAACATAGCTTTATAAGATTTTTCTATCATAAAGTATTTTGAGATTGCTCTGTTAACAACCGAGCGAACCTGCATTTCTATTTCAGTGTTTACTTCTTCCAAGTATGCGTTTAGTTCGTTTAACTCAGCCTTACAACGAGCAATCTCCGCAATCTTATGTCCGCCTTCAATCGGTTTCCACTGTGCACCGATAAAGAATCGGAAAGATTGTTCTTTAAGCCCGAGATATGGAGATGCATCATAACCCATCATTTTACCGATTGCCAAGCTATTTGTATTTAATGCATAGGCTGCACCCTTAACTGCTTTTAACTGTGCTGGTGCGTCCTCGCCATACGGTAGATTTCTGCCAAATTGTGTTTGATATTCGAGTGACATCTTAGCATTCGGCATAAAGAATTTTTGACCGTAATTGGACATTTCTGCTTTTTTCATCGCAATAGCAGCTTTTAGCTTTGTTGTTTCAGGTGAAAGATATTGAACTTCTTCAACTAACATTTCTGTAAATTTATCCAATTTCTTCGGGTCACGAACGTGGTCAATAATGTGCAAATCTGATGAGAAAAATGCAGGATCGCTTGCCGTAAGAGGTTTAAAGTTAAAATCTTTCTTCTGATCCTGATTTAACAATTTATTAATTTTAACCTTTAGGTTTTTATAATCCGCTTGCATAGAGAGAAGTTTCTTTTCCGCTTCACTTACTTCACCTGCCCAACGAAAAACTTCTTCGTATCCGCATTTGCCTGTTTTTTCTCTCACACGTGCTATAGCAAGGTTTTCTCTTGTTTCTTGTACGTACTCTTCTTGAACTTTAATCATATTTCCGAGCATTAAAGTTTCAATATACAGATTTGCTGTTTGATATTCTGTATTAGCTTTTGTTAAAACTGATTCTGCCTTATCAAATTTGAGTTTTTTATGTTTAACAATAATATTTGTAACTAAATCAGGAGAATAAAGAATTTGATCCATACCAATTGTGAATGCTCCAACGCTTGTCGGAACATCTGCGTATGAACGAGCATAATCGCTATTATATGTTTGATAACCCAAATCTAATCTCAAAGTTGGTAAGTATCTCAAATACGCGCTTGTAACAGAACGTCTTGCAGCATTAATCAAATAATTTTTCCTTATCATATCCAGGTTTGATTCGTCCAAAGCATTGATAAGAGCTCCTAAATCGTATATTTGTTTTTGTTTATGAGAAATAACAGTAGAGTTATTTAACAATCTTAAAGGCGGTGTGTACCCTAAAGCTTCACCTGTATCAGCGTTATAGAAAATAACTTTGTCGTCATAGAAAGGTATTTTTTCATTCTTAACAACGTTACCGTGAAGAACGCCATGGATACTGAATGAAGTTGCTTCTGCTAATTTTTTGTCAACATCAAATGTAGAAGTTCCGAGCATTGCACCAAGGTCAACATCCTCTCTTCCTACTGATGAGAAAGAAGGTAGCTTCTTTGATAAAAGCTGTTTATACAACTCTTTTCTCTGTTCTGAAGACAAATTATATAACGGTGTTACAAATACAGAATCCACATCCTTTGGCAATTTAGATAATGATGCGCTAATATTGGAATTAACAGGGATAACTGCAAAAGCTAAATCGCATTTTTTCTCTTGTAATTTTTTAGAGATAAATGAATTCCAGTCTGTTCTTGTTTTATAATATGTTTCATTCATTAAGATTGCAGTTTTTTTAATATTAGGATTCAAAACTTTAAATGTAGTAAAATCACTTGTCATTTGTTGAATCGGGTTAAAGAAATGGTCGCCAAAGTCTCTTAAACCGTATTGGTCAATTGTTACTACATATTTTTTCTTATCTTTTTTATCTGAATAGTAATTACTTGATAAATATCCTAAAGAAATAACCATTCTGGCACGTGATGCCAAAGCTTTATCAGAAGCGGATTTTGCTCCTGCCTCTGTCCAGTTGCCTGTAAAGACTAAATCCTTAGGAAAAATTGCAATATAATCGGGTAATAATTGGCGTTTTATCGTCTGTTGAAATTTTGCTAAAACCTCTTGGTTTTTATCAGATGGGCCGTCAAATACAAATGCAAGTTCAATTTGCTTGGCATTTGGCGCGGGTTTAATATATGATTTCGCAGCAACTGCCATTTGTTGTACTTGTTGAGCGGCCGCTTTTTGTGAAGCAACAGCTTGTTTTTTTGCTTTTTGCATCGCTTCTGTTTGCTCAATAGATGCAGCCTGCGGTGCGGATTTTGATGCCAGCTTTACGGTTTTTACAGAAGTTGTTTTACTCCCCTTTGCCCCTTTATTTGCTCCGGCAGCAATGGCAACTCCTGAATACATAATAAATATCATTAAAGACAACAACACACTTAAAAATTTCTTCATATAATCATACTCCCAATCCTAAACAAACACTAATTAAAATACTCGGTTGTATTTTACAACCATTTTACCAAAAAAGTTTTTTTTATAATACAGTTTATATTTTTTGTTACATTTTTTAATATAATAATTGTCTGTATAAGTCAAAACAAAAGGACTGGAAGATAAAATGTAGTTTTTTATTATTGGATTTTGATTTTGCATAAATCTATATTAAAATATAGTTAGTTATAGTTTTTCCCTCTAAAGTATTTTAAAAGGGTAATTATAATATTGGGATTAAGTTGGATGAGAAGAAGACACAAGTACGATTTATATTTTGTTATTATACTTGCAGTATTTACCATCGGGTATTTCATATACAGCGGTACAAATGCCGGAGTTAAAGGCGTTGAACAGTATTCGAATGCACTTAGTATATATAAAGAAAACAAGTATGAAGAAGCATTTACGGAATTCGGCAAAGTGCCTTATAACTCAAATCTCAAACAAGCGGCATTATTCAGGCAGGCGAGATGTGCAACTATTTTAGACAAAAAAGAACTTGCCATAAAAAAATATAAAAAAATAATAAGCTCTAAATCAAAATCCGCTATTATCCCTATCAGCCGATATAACATGGCAATTTTAATGTATGAAAATAAAAATAAGCATGCTGATAAATATTTTAAAAAAATTATAAAAATGTATCCTCAAAGTGATTATGCTATAGCATCAAATTATTATCTGGGAAAAATTGCCGTAAATAATTTACCTGAATCACCTAAGAAGCTTGCAAAAGCTAAAGAAAAAGCAGCCATTTATTTGAAAACATATATTGAAAAAGCTCCTGACGGGAGGTTTGCAATAGATGCAATAAAAGAACTGATAAATTTAGAATTAACATTGAACAACTATGATAATTTAATAATTGCAAAAGGATATTACGCCAACGGCGAATATGAAAATGCGCGTAATTATTTGAATAAAACAACTATATCAGAAAGCTGGTCAGATTTTGCAAAAAATGAATTCAAGCTTGGTAATAAAGCAAAGGGTAAAGAATATACAGAAAAAGGATTAAAAGAATTTGCCTCAGCAACAGAACCAAAAGATATTCAAGAAGTAATAGACAGTTACATATCATCATATCCAACAAGAAAAGAAGGAATTTCAAGCCTTGTTAATATGAATCTGAAATCCACAGGCGCAGATTATGTGTGGTATCTGAATTGTAATGAAGCAGTTGAAGCAGGTGCAAAAGAAGCATGTTATAGAAGTTTGTATGAAAAGTACCCGAACGGGCAATTTTCAGCGGATAGCTTATACAATGTTTTCTTGAGCAAATATTTACAGAAAAAGTATTATGATGCGCAGAGAATGGGATATTTGCATATTAAGAAATTCCCTAATGTCAAATCCTCACCTGCTGTTTTATACTATATGGGAAAAATTGCATATAAATTAAAACACTACGAAAGCGCTAACAGTTACTTTAAACAAGTTCTCAAGAAATTTCCGGATTCATACTACGCATTTAGAGCAAATTATAATTTGAACAAAGAAGACGGTTTCTTACCTTTCTTGGAAATATTTGAAAAACCGGTTGTATTTCCTTACACAAAATCATTGGATAATAATCTTGCTGTAAATTTGGCGCTCTTAAAAGACTATGATTTAGTAGAACAGTTATGTAAAAAGGATAAATTTATCCAGAGCTGGATAGCACACGAAAAAGGAGATTATACAGTATCTTCAGTTTTAGCAAGAAATGCAATGGATGAGATGGAGGTTAAACCTCCATATGAAGATTTGAGATGGCGTCTTGTATATCCGCTTCATTATTACAATATTGTAGACAAAGTAAAAGGCGAAAATAATCCTATAATATTAGAATCAATTATTAAAGAAGAAAGCCATTTTAATCCAAAGGCAAAAAGTTACGTTGGCGCATTTGGGTTAATGCAGCTGATGCCTTCAACTTATTCGGAAGTAATTGCAAAATACAAAATTCCAAGTACAATGGAGCCTATTACCGCAAATATTCTTGCCGGAAGTTACTATTATGCAGGACTCAAGAAATCTCTTGTTAACAGAGATTTGTACGCAATATCAGCATATAACGGCGGAATCGGCTCTGTAACAAGCTGGTTTACTAAACTTTTTTATAACGATACGGATGAATTTGTTGAACAAATTCCTTATCCGGAAACAAAAAATTATGTAAAAAAAGTCCTTAGAACATACTGGATGTATGGAAATTTGTATCAATAAATTGAAAGGTTTTCTGAATGGATAATTATTATGAGTTGAAAATTTCTATTAATCCCGAAATGGAAGATATTATATCTGATATTTGCTTTACAAATCTTAGTTGTGAAGGGGTTGTTTTGGCGGAAGAAACATACAAAGATCTTGTAATGACAGCAACCACAGAAGGAACACTAAGAGTATTTTTATCGGACGTTGAAAAAAATCCTGTAGAAGTTTTAAAAACAGAAAGAGAACTGCTTAAATCAAGAGGTTTTACAGATGAAGAACTCGGAAGCTGGGAAATCTCTTTGGATGAAAAAGAAAATCAGGATTGGTCACAAAAATGGAAAGAAAAATGGACTGTAACACACGTTACGAATAAGATAGCCGTTGTTCCGAGCTGGCTTCATTATGAACCGAAAGAGTACGAAGTTACCATACTTCTTGACCCCGGATGTGCTTTTGGAACCGGAACTCACCAGACAACTCAGCTATGTATGAAAGCTTTAGAAAAATATATGCATTCCGGAGATAAAGTTGCAGATATAGGTATGGGTTCCGGAATTCTATCAATTTTAGCCGCAAAACTTGGCGCATCATATGTTTATGGGTGCGACAATGACCCGACAGTAATAGATGTTGCAAAAGAGAATGCGGTTAAAAACGGACTCGCAGTATACCCTCCCCTTGAGGGAGGGTCGGAATCTTTGATTCCGGGGTGGGGGCATATATATCACGGGTATTCACAATCGACAAAAAAATTTGCAAAAAATTTAAGAAATAATACAACACCGCAAGAAAAAAAATTATGGCAGTATTTAAGAAAAAGTCAACTTCTCGGGTACAAATTCCGCAGACAACAACCCATAGGACATTACATTGCGGATTTTTTCTGTCCGGAATTAAGACTTATAATAGAACTTGATGGCGGACAACATAATGAAATAAAAAATATTGAATATGATAAACAAAGAGAAAAATTTTTAAAACAGCAAAATTTTAATATTATTAGGATTTGGAATAATGATATTGACAACAATATTGATGGGGTAATAGAGTATATAAGAAGCGAAATGCAAAAATTAGTTAAACAACCAAAATGGATTTACCCCACCCCGGAATCAAAGATTCCGACCCTCCCTCAAGGGGAGGGTACTCTGACTCCCCTTGTTTTTGAATTAAATACTGCTGATAAAATCAGTGAAAAATATGATTTTGTATGTGCTAATATTCTTCATAATGTTTTGTTTGAGATTATGGGAGATTTAAAAAACATTATGAACGATAATGCAAAATTGTCGTTGAGCGGGATATTAGAAGAAAAAAAAGGTGTAGTACTGGAAGCAATTGAAAGAGAACATCTAAATATAATTGATACAATATCACAAGACCAATGGATATCTTTTGTTGTTACAAAATAAAAATAAAAGTTAAATGATAAAATTTTTCTATAACAAAAACGATTCTAATAAATAGAATCGTTTTTGTTTATTAATACCTAATTTATGTATTTATTTACCCCTATTTTCTTAAGAAATCAGGGATTTGAATATCTGAAAAATTAGTCATTGTCGGAGCTTTAGGCTGAGCAGCATTATTAAATGCACCGCTAAAGAACTCTGCTGCACTGATTGAACGATTTTCCACTTTTTGTTCAATCGGCATTTGAGATTTTAATTCAAAACCTGTTGCAATAACAGTAATTTGGATTTCGCCTTGAATATTATCATCAACTACAGCACCAATAATAACTCTTGCGTCATCAAGAACTGCATCGTTAATTATGTTTGTAGCGTCTGTTACTTCATGCAATGTCATATCAGGGCCGCCTGTTATGTTGACAATAACACCGCTTGCACCGTTAATAGAAGTTTCAAGAAGTTGAGAGTTGATAGCAATCTTAGCAGCTTCAATAGCTCTGCCTTCACCTGAACCTCTGCCGATACCCATCAACGCAGAACCTGAAGCAGCCATTACAGACTTAACATCAGCAAAGTCTACGTTAATTAAACCGGGGATTGTGATAATATCAGAAATACCTTGAACACCTCTCATAAGAACTTCATCAACAACGATGAATGACTCAGTAAGTGATACTCTTCTGTCAACAACATCCAACAATTTGTCATTAGGAATTACAATAAGAGCATCAACAGATTCTCTTAACTTTTCCAAACCTTGAAGAGCTTGATTTTGTCTTCTTTTTCCTTCAAATGAGAACGGTTTTGTAACAACACCGATTGTCAGTATACCCAAATCTTTTGCAATTTTAGCAACAATAGGAGCTGCACCTGTACCGGTTCCGCCGCCCATACCTGCTGTTACAAACACCATATCTGCACCTTCAATAGCAGATGTTATTTCTTGTTGAGCTTCCTCAGCAGCCTTTTCACCTACCTGAGGTTCTCCGCCTGCACCGAGACCGTTTGTTAATTTTGCACCTAACTGAATTCTGTTTTTGCAGGTTGAAGTATTAAGTATTTGTAAATCTGTATTCATTAACCAGAATTCAACTCCGGTTAAACCATTCTTAATCATTCTGTTAACAGCATTTCCGCCGCCGCCGCCTACACCTATTACTTTAATCTTAGCAGGGCCGCCTGAAGTGGGTGCTGTTTGTATATTGTCTGAAGACTGAATGCTTGCAGATTGATAAGAATCATTAGATTGATAATGATTCATACTGTTATCATTTTGTGCAGAATTGATATCATTTTTTCCAAAAATATCCGGTCCTAAATTGTCCACGATTATTCCTCTTTTTCTTCTTTTCTATACTATACCACTATAGTAACATACTATTTTAAAGAGAATCAAATGTAAAGTTTTTGTGTCAGAATTTTTTTAAAAAGTTAATATAAGTTTACATGTAATTACCATTTAACATCAAGCATGTTGACTAAATTTATGATTTTTTAACGTACTTATTCGTATAAATTTTCTCTAAAATCTTTTATTTTTTTTGCTTCTTTTTTGTAATCGGATTTCATCAAGCTATCTATGTTAGAATTAAGCATAGATACAACATCTTGGATATTATTACGATTCATGACAATCATATCATTTGCCATTTCAATGTTTGACATTGCAAGTCTTGTCGTATCTCTAAATCCGGAAGCTGCAAGCTTTTGAGCAAGTTCGTTGTTTTCAATATTTTTACAAAGAGCCTGTGCTACAAGCATTGGTGCATGAGAAATTAATGCAACGGCTTTATCGTGTTCCTGAGGAGTTGTAAGAATTGTTTTTGCTCCCAATTCTTCGATTACTGATTTTAAAACTCCAAAATCTTTTAAATCTGTATCTTCTTTTAGTGTTACGGCCCACACAGCTCCATCGAACAAATCCGGAAAAGCATATTCCCATCCTTGGTGCTCTGTTCCCGCCATAGGGTGAGAAGGGATAAATTTGTATTTATAATTCTTTTTGGATACAAATTCTTTCAGACTGCAAACATCCGTAACTATAGTATTTTCGTCCAAAATATCATTAAGCTTATCTAAAATATCCAAAGTTACATTCATTGGTGTGCATACAAAAACCAGATTGCAGTCTTTTAGATTTTCGTAATCATTACTTACGTTAAACTCATTTACGCTTCTTGATATACCGATTACATCATGTTTTTTTCCTTCGAGAAGATTCTTAAAGATAGAACCTCCTATTAACCCCAAACCTATAATTCCTATTCTCATACCTGTTTTATTGTACTCCCCATGTATTTATATATCTTTATGATGAAATTGTTTTACTCCCTCAGCATAATCTTTAACTATTTGACCATTTCCTTCTATAGTATATTTGTATATTGTCAATCCCTCAAGTCCCACCGGACCTCTTGCGTGTGTTTTGTTTGTAGAAATACCGACTTCCGCTCCGAAACCATATCTGAACCCGTCCGCAAATCTTGTTGAAACATTGTGATATACTCCTGCTGAATCTATTGCAGACAAGAATTTTTTTGCCTTCTCTTCATTTTCTGTAATAATTGACTCCGTATGTCCTGAAGAAAACTCGTTAATATGTTCTATTGCTTCACTTATGGAATTAACAATTTTGTAAGAAAGCTTTTTTTCGCCGTATTCCTTATGCCAGCTTTCAGGATTAAAAATAATCTCGATTCCTGCATTTTTGAGTGATTCAATTAACTCTTCCCCATTAATATTTTTATGAACCAACACCGTTTCTACAGAATTGCAAGCGCTTGGATATTGTGTTTTTGAATCAATTATAATTTTTTTTGCTTTTTCTATATCTGCAAATTCATCAACATAAATATGGCAAACTCCGTCTGCATGACCCAAAACAGGAATTTTTGTATTTTCTTTAATAAATTTTACAAGTTTGTTTCCGCCTCGTGGAATAATCAAATCTATATATTTATCCTGCTTAAGCATTTCAGCAACATCATCTCTTGTATAAACTTGATTCAGAGCATTTTTAGGAAATCCCTCTGTTTTATCCAAAGCTTCTTGTATTAAAGACATAATCATTTTGTTTGTATTAACAGATTCTTTTCCGCCCTTTAAAATTACGGCATTTGATGACTTTATTCCGAGCGAAGAGATTTGGGTAATAACGTCCGGTCTTGCTTCAAAAATAATCCCAAGTACTCCAATCGGGCAAGATACTTTAGTCAAGACCAGACCTTCATCAAGTTCTCGTTTTAATAAAATCTTACCCACAGGATCTTCCAAATGTATAATATCATTTATCCCTTGAATCATATCACGCATTTTATTTTCATCTAATTTCAGACGGTTAAACGTTGATTGATTAATTTCTCCGTTATTTAACAGAGTTTTTGCTTCCTCTAAATCTTTCAAATTTGCTTCAAAAATTTTATCTTTATTATTTTCAATATTTAATGCAATGTTTTTAAGAGCACAATTTTTGAGCTCAGTGGAAAGGGTTGCCAGTTGTTTTGAAGCAGATTTTGCATTTTTTGCTATTTGAGAGAAACTAAATTCCATTTCTGTATGCCTCACACATTGAACGATATTTAAGTCTGCGAAGATTTATCATTCTTGAACATTTTTTCTTAAACAGCTGTGCCTTAAGGGATTGTGCCGGATGGTTTTCAATTTCTGACGGCTGTTGGATTACAAATCCGGATAAATCCATAAAAGGTACACAATTTCTATAATCCATAAACGGGTTTTTTCCAAAAAATTCCATCTCTTCTCCTTAAAAAACGTGATAGCGTCATTCATATTTTAGAAAAAAATTTTTATTACATCAATAATATGTTAATGAAAATTTACTTTAGTTTATCTTAGCAATCATAGTTAATAATAAGCCGGATTTACCTTTCAAGAAAACGTGGCTTTTAGTCAACTTTACTTTTAGCAAAATGGACTAATCACTCTTGCAATTACTTGACACGTGCAA
>CAMORE010000072.1 GCA_946623365.1 uncultured Acinetobacter sp. | reverse complement strand
TAGTAATGTAGGAGGTTTTTATGTCAATTCAACCGATAAGTTTCAGTTATCCTAAGTATCAGCCAAGATTTAAAGCTGATAACAACTATGAAAATCCAATCAGCAGAAAATCCGAAAGAAATCTTGCAATATTAGGAGCTGTTGGTGGCAGCACATTATTTGGTGTTATTGTTGGTTTAGCATCAACATTGTTTGACAAAATTAAAGCATCCGGATGGAAATATCCGACAGCAATAGGTGCTGCAGCAGGTTTAGTAATGCTTGGTCTAACTTTGCCTTCTAAATTATATAATACAAAAGTAAATGCATACGCAAGAGAAAAAGAAATGGATGTTTTCTCCCGCCAAAAATCAGCTCAATCAAATATTTATGAAGATATAGATACCGAAATAAAAGATGACAAAGTATCTTTGGATGACAAAATTAATCACTATGCTACAGTAAAAATGGCCGATAACGGCAACGGAATGATGATTAAAGGTGTATAAACCGTAGAATATAGGAACAACAAAACGCTATCATGTCATTACAAATTACGCCAATATTAAATACAAATACCTTTCAGCCGACACACAGGGCAAAAAATAAAACCGAAACTCCCTCTAAACTCGGTGACGATAATCCGATTTCCAGAAGAGGCGAAGTTATGAATCTAATAAAAACGACCTTTGTCGGCGGTTTGGCGTTGGGTGGATATCTGCTTCTGGAATTGGTTGATAACGGTGAATTCGTTTTAGACTCTATGTTTGAATACTCTGATAAGCTTTCGAAAGCATCTACCAATAAAGAAAAAAATAAAATTAAGCAAGAGATAGAGCACCATAAAAAAGAGGCTAAGAATAACAAAATCCTGAAAGCAATAGGTATATTTGCCGCTCTTATTGCTGCCGGTATAAGTGGTTTTGCTCTTTTATATACAGCATTTCATGCCCCTAAAATTGCATATGAAAGCAAAGTAAATTCATATAAAAAATCAAAAGAGATGGATGTATATATTAAAGCAAACGAAGCAGAAAGAGAACTATACGAAGCATTAGATAATAAAGCTAAAGAATCAACTCCTGAAGAGAAGGAAAAATTAAAAACTCAATATATGCAAATGAAAAATGCTAAAAATCAGGTTCCGGAATTTGTTAAATTATAAAAAGAGAGGCAGTTTAAAAATGCAATAAATTTGATTTATGCATTACTTGCACCAAGCGTATTTTTTCGTTAAAACATAAGTATGAAAGAAAAAATGAAAAAGATTTTATTTATAAATTTTGGCGGACTGGGTGACGAAATTCTATTTCTTCCATCAATTATTTCCGTAAAAAAAGAATACCCCGATTCTGAGATTACACTTGCTCTTGAACCCAGAAGTAAAGGAATTCTGACTCTTACAAATATTATAGATAATACTTTATATGCAGATATTAAGGGAAGAAATAAGTATTTTGAGCTTTTAAAACTTCTTATAAAAATATGGACCAAAAATTTTGATATAGTTATATCTTCAGGCTCTAATAAATTTATATCCGTATTTTTGTTTTTAACATTTATAAAACACAAATACGGATATAATTCCGGGAAATTGAGTGAATATTTATTAACAAAAGCAATCCCTCTAAATAAAAAACAATATGCAGCCAAAATGTATCATAATCTCGTTGAACAAATAACCACGAATAAAACAGAGCTGCCGCAAATTAATATAGAAAAAAAAGATATAATAGAAAATTCTGTTTTAATTCACCCCGGAGTAAGTAAGTTAAGTGTATCTAAAGGAATGATAAAAACAATAAATGCTGATATCTGGGCAGAGGTTGCAGAAAAGCTTTCAGATGCGGGAAAACAGGTAATTCTTGCCGGAGGTCCTGATGATAAAGAAGTCATAGAAACTATTCTAAAAAAAGTTCCTCAAGATAAAATTAAAAATTTCTACGGAAAGACGAAAAATCTGAAAGAACTTGCTGAACTTATATCAAGCAGTGAAATATTTTTATGTTCGGATTCTGCTCCTTTACACATAGCAGTCGCCCTCGGAATTAAAACATATGTGATATTCGGTTCTACGGATGATAAAAAGTTAATACCGCAAAATGACAAAGTTACACCTATAAAAGCAGACAATTGCAATTGTCCTATCCGACCTTGTTTATGGGAATACAGACAAAAAACATGTAATTCTCCTGAATGTCTGAATATCTCATCTGATTATATTGTTAACAAAATATTACAAAAATAATATTATATTGGTGCGATAAGTGTATTTTAGTGTAAAATGTAGAAAAAGGAGTTCTGATATGCCAATCGTAATAGAGCAAACCCAAAAAGAAGCTGATAAATTATCAGCAATAAAAACTATTGATTCAGAAATCGAAACACTGAATGAACTTAAACTATCACTGGATGCAAATGATTTAACAAACGCGCTTGATATTATGCAAAATGCCAGAAATAACTCCGGCAGAATAATTATAACAGGAATGGGGAAATCAGGACATATAGGAAGAAAAATTGCAGCATCTCTCGCATCTACAGGAACTCCTTCGTTTTTTGTTCATCCGGCAGAGGCAAGCCATGGTGATTTAGGAATGATTACGGAAGATGATGTTGTAATTGCAATTTCTAACAGCGGAGAATCAAGAGAGCTTGTTGACATTTTGAATTACTGCAAAAGATTCGGCATTACGGTAATTGCTATTACAAAAAATCCGCAGAGTTCATTAGGTTCTGCAAGTAATATTGTATTAAAACTTCCGAATAAAGGTGAAGCTTGTCCTCTCGGTTTAGCTCCTACAAGTTCAACAACTGCAACACTGGTATTAGGAGATATACTTACCATAGGACTTATTGAGCGTAATGGTTTCTCAAAAGAAGATTTTAATGACAGACACCCCGGCGGAAAACTTGGCTCAATACTAAGAAGAGTCTCAGATTTAATGCATACAGGAACGGAAATGCCCGTATTAAATGAAAATATTGACATACAAACCGCACTAATTGAAATGACCTCAAAAAGACTTGGATGTGTCGGATTTATCAATAGTGAAGGCTATCTGACAGGAATTCTTACTGATGGTGACTTAAGAAGATGTCTGTCACCTGATATTCTTAATCATAAAGCAATTGATTTGATGACAAAAAATCCAAAAACAATATCTCCAAATGCAATGACGGCAGAAGCATTAAAACTTATGCATGATAAGAAAATTACAAACCTTTTTGTTATTGAAAACAATAAGCCGATTGGAGTTATACATATCCACGATTTATTAAACAATGGTGTTGCATAATACACAGGATTTGTAAATTTTTGTAAACTTTATAGATATATAAAATATATACATATTGCATACTTTAAAAAATGAGTTATCATGATATTAGAGGACAACTAGGACGGTATCACCATGAGTGCTTTAACATCATTAGACACTTCCCAACACACAACCCCGCTATCAGCATTGCAATTGAATGGTAATCAGTTACTGACAAGTGCTAAGGTTGCAGAGACAAATGCTAAACTTGAGACCCCTAATATTGCGGCTGAAGACAAGGAAACTCCTAAAGTTGATTTGAACAGTTATTATTCAAATGTTCAATCTCCGAGTTTAAATTCTGATGTTGAATCTCAAGCTGTTCAAGCTGAACAAAACTTGTCAAATGCGATTGCCACTGCTGTTACACATGGTATGAATCCGCAAGATGCAGTGAACATTCAAAAAGCAAAAGCAGCTTATGAATCAACGATGAAAGCAACTCAAACAACAACAAATTTTGAGTTAAGTGTTGAGTAGTAAATTCTATTATCACAGAATGTCTGACGAAAATCATACACTCGTCAGGCGTTTTGTGGTGCTTAGAACCCCAGTAGCCAAGAATAAAATTGATGAACTTTAGAGTCCCAACATATGACAAACTGAATAATTAGCAGTATAATTATCAGCACTATCATTTGCGGAGATTTTACATTAAAATGCTCGTGAATTTGCAGAACTCTGTTAGAATATGTATCAACAAAATGTACTAAATACAGGATATTAAAAAACAGAATATAATACGGATTAAATTCTATATTAACATTATATGTTTTAAGTGTATATTTTTGTATAATTCTTAACACACGATATGTCAAAGCAATAAAAATTAAGCATTGAATAATTGTTAACATAGGAAATACAAAACTGGAAATCTGGTATTTTGCAAGAGAAAAAACATACGCTCCGACATCTAAAAAAGAAATTGTAATCAAACTGTTTAATTTAATTTTATCATTTTGATTCACAACCAGATTATTAATGGCTCTTGCATTTATAATTACCCAGAAAACACCAAATAAACCGAATGTTAAAACCAGAAGTGCAACAAAAGTACCGAATTCTTTAAATTTGAGTCCTTCTAATTCCGGCTCAACAAATAAAGAACCGCAATGCGGACATTTTTTAACATCTTCTTGTACTATAACTCCACAAAAAGGACAATTTACTTCTTTGCTCATTTTTTCCTCTTATATGTTCATTGTATCACATTATATCAATTTTGCGCAATATTCTTCTATAGGACATTCAGAGCAATTTGGCTTAATCGGTTTGCAGACATTTTGCCCATGTGTGACGATAAGTGTATTTATATCAATCCAATATTTTTTAGGAAGTTTTTTTCTGAGTGCAAATTCAGTTTCTTCAGGGTTTTTCGTTTTTACATAACCCAAACGATTAAAAATTCTATGCACATGGACATCTACACAAATTGCAGGCTTATTAAAACCTCTTGCCAGAACAAGGTTAGCGGTTTTTCTTCCGACACCTTTAAATTTACATAAATCTTCTATTTCATCAGGCAGCTTGCCTTCCAATTCTTCTACAATCTGCCTTGAAAGCTCTATAATTTGTTTTGCTTTATTTTCATAAAATCCGACAGGATAAATTGCTTTTGTTAAATCTTCGACATTTACTCTCATCATTTCTTGCGGAGTTTTTGCTAATTCTAGCATTCTAAGCGTAGCAGGATAAGTTGTTTTATCATTTGTCCTAAGACTCAAAATACACCCAATCAAAACAAGGTAGGGGTCATTAAACGTGTCCATAAGATGGACAAAGTCACTTCTGGGCTGATTTGCATTTTTTAATTCTTCTACAATTTTATCAATATTTATCATCTTACTTTTATTATTAACAAGAACTTATTAGTCAGCAACTTATTATTTTGAAACTGCATATTTTACAGCCTGCATTTTATGCTGCATACTTTCAATTAAAGCAGATAAACTTACATGCGTTCAGGAGCTGATACACCAAGAATATCAAGCGCATTTTTGAGAGTTATTTTTATTGCAACCATCAGCGCCAATCTTGCTTTCATAAGAGCTTTATCCTCGCTTATTACACGATTTGAGTTATAGAATGAATGAAATTCCTGCGCAAGTTCCTGCACATATCGGCATACTGTATATACAGTTCTGTTTTGGGCAGATGATGCAATTACGGATTTAAACTCTTCAAGCTTTAAAATCAACGTTTTTGCAGTATCTGTAGTTTTTAAAATTAAGTTTTTATCAAAGTTTTCTATTAAGTCATTAAGTTCCTTTTCGGTAATAGGAGCGGGTGATTTTTCGCCTGTTTCAGGGTTTAATTTTTCGCTAATTGCATTCCTCAAAATTGAACAAACTCTTGCATGAGCATATTGGACGTAAAATACAGGATTTTCGTCGGTAGAACGTTTTGCAAGCTCAATGTCAAAATCAAGTGTCATATCAATATTTCGCATTTCCATCCAATAACGTGTAGCATCAACTCCTACTTCTTCTATTAAATCATCCAGAGTAACCATATTTTTACGTTTTCCCATTCTGACTTCGTTGCCGTCTATAACAAGGTTAACAAGCTGCCCCAAGAGTACTTCCAGTTTATCGGGATTATAGCCTAATGCTTGTAAAGATGCTTTAACACGAGCGATATATCCATGGTGGTCTGCTCCCCATATATCAATTAACCTGTCAAAACCTCTGTCAAATTTGTCAGCGTGGTATGCAATATCAGCAGTTAAATATGTGTTAGAGCCATCGGCTTTTTTTATTACTCTGTCCTGATCATCACCGTATTGAGTTGATTTAAACCACATTGCACCATCTTGCTCATACAGGTAACCCTTATCCATAAGTTCTTTATATCGAGCTTCCACTTTTCCTGATTTATGCAAATCCAGTTCCGAATAGAATTTATCAAAATGAACTCTAAAATTTTCTAAAAGTTTTCTTTGGCAAGCTTCCATTTCATTCTTTGCAAAATCGCAAAGTGTTTGAAGTTCTACATCTTTAATATTTACTCCCGAATTCTCTTCAAGAAATTTTTTAGCAACAGGAATTAAATAATCCCCCGGATAATAATTTTTTCTTTCTATTTCATCTGTCGGGAAATCGACATTTTCCCCCAGTTCCTGCTGAATTCTTATCCTTAATGAGTTGCCCAATTTCTGAATTTGGCTTCCTGCATCATTTATATAGAATTCCTGATATACATCATGCCCATAAAATTTCAAAAGATTGGCAAGCGCACTACCCATCGCAGCCCATCTTCCATGACCTATATGAAATGGCCCCGTCGGATTAGCTGAAACATACTCTAATAGAATTTTCTCTTTATTTATATTTTTTCCTCTTCCAAAGTTTTCTTTTTCTTTTAATACTTCTGCGACAGTATCAGCTAAAAGAGTTTCGTCTATTTTGAAATTAATAAAACCGCCGACAACAGATACGGAATAATTTTCCTTACTCAGTTTATCAGCAATTGCGCTTGCAATCATAGGAGGTGCAATTTTTGCAGAACGCCCAAGCGACGAAACATTAACCGCAAAATCTCCAAATTCAGGATTTTTTGGCTTTTCTATTATTAAATTCCCGCTTGCATATTCACTCATTTGTCCCAGAGTATTAGCTTTTATTGCTGCTTTAATACCATTTTCAACTTCTTGTAAGAAAAAATCTTTTAACATAATATTCCTCATTCGAAAATTTTGACATGTAAAATCTATACTTATTAAATATAAAAAAATTATAAAATAAAAATAGAAAAACTTACAGATAAATGCTTATCAGATATTTTAATCTGCTTTTTTGATTCCCCTTGTTATTGCTTCAAGAATTCTTTTAACTTTTACAACCTCGATTCCGTCAAATTTTTCTTGAACACTGTTTGCATCAGGAATAATAATACGTCTAAAACCAAGCTTTTGAGCTTCATTTATACGTTTTTCGATGTGATTTACCGCTCTTATTTCACCGGATAAACCAAGTTCACCGACAATAGCTGTTTGAAGATCAAAAACGACATCTCTGACACAAGTTACAATTGCAAGAGCTATTCCTAAATCTGCCGCAGGCTCATTAACATCTATACCGCCTATTACATTAACATATACATCTTGTTTTGATAAATTAAGCCCGATTCTTTTTTCTAAAACCGCAAGAATTTGAAGGACACGTCCGGTATCTACCCCATTTGCGACTCTTCTTGGAGCAGGGTATGGAGTCGTTCCGACTAAAGCTTGGATTTCCACTAACAGAGGTCTTGTTCCTTCACTTGTTACAATAATTGTGCTGCCCGGAGTTTGAGTTTGATTATATTCTTTAAGAAAAAGCTCACTCGGATTTATAACTTCCGTTAAACCTTTATTTCCCATTTCAAAGATACCGACTTCCGATGTATTTCCGAAACGATTTTTTATGGAACGTAGAATTCGATATGATTTGTATTTATCACCTTCAAACTGTATTACAGTATCTACCATATGTTCTAAAACCTTTGGCCCTGCAATATTTCCTTCTTTTGTAACATGACCTATTACTATAATTGACACATTTTGACTCTTAGCTATTTGCATTAAGCAGTTGCAGCATTCTCTAATTTGAGACACACTGCCCGCCGAGCTCTGGATAGCAGATGTATAAATTGCCTGTATACTGTCAACTATGACCAAATCAGGTTGTAGAGTTTCTATATTCTTCTTAATAAGCTCAAAATTTGTCTGGGGGTAAATGTATAAATTATCAGATTTTACTCCTAGTCTTTCTGCTCTGAGTTTAACCTGACTTGCTGACTCTTCCGCTGAAACATATAAAATCTTTTTATTTTGTTTGCATAGTTCGCCGGACGTTTGTAAAAGAATTGTAGATTTTCCGATTCCGGGATCTCCCGCTATAAGCACAAGAGAACCCTGAACGATTCCGCCTCCCAATACTCTGTCAAATTCAGAAATATTAGTTGAAATACGAATTTCTGAATTCATCTCGATTTCTGATAGTTTCATCGGGGGGACTGTGTCCGATATTTCTAAACCCGCATTCTTTTTCATGTCAGAAGTTTCGACTTCCTCAACAAAAGAACTCCAGCTGCCGCATTCAGGGCATTTCCCCAAATATCCGGCAGTTTCATAACCGCAATTTTGACATACATATTTTGATTTTATTTTTGCCATACTTTTTTATCCTTTTTATACAAAGAAAGATTTGACAAATACTGCCAAACCTTTTCTTTAGATATATTTTTCACTTATCCCTATACTTTATTAACGGGAATTACTAATTTTTGTCCGATTGATAAAGCGTTTGGATTTGCCATTTTATTAGCTTCTTGTATTAAATTAACCTTGTCCATGCTGAAAGAACCGTAAAATCTTATCACGATACTTTCCAAAGTATCTCCTTCTCTGACAACATATTCCTGATTTGTTACGACAGGAGCGGATGTTGTTTTTGATGTATCTGCGGGTATAAATCTGAATTTTGCGTTTTCTGTCGCAGCAGGTTTTGTTACAGGAGCAATATCCTCTTTTGGAGTTGAAATATTAATAAGGATACTCACAAAAGTAGTTATCAACAATGTAACAATAATGCCTGATATAAAACCGACAACAAAATAAACCTGAGGAGCTTTTTCATTCCTTTGAGGCTTAACACCGAAAGACTGCCACAAAGCGTCCAACTCTCTATTTTTGGATTGTGTTCTGTAGAAATCTGTGTCCTGATGCTCTCTGTTATATCTGTTCAGAGCTTCCATCATTGCTACTTTTTCTCTTGTAATATTTGATCTTCTAAGTGTTGTACTTTTCATAACTCCTCACTACTTTGCAGTAAATATTTACTACTTAAAACTTAACATAAAAACAACATGTCTGACAAATATGTAAAGATATTATATTAAGTTTTGTAAATAATATTTTTTAATATTTATTTTTGTTCAAAAAATATTCAAATTATGCAAAAAGAGTGTGACTAAAAGGTCAAAAATTGCGGCACCTTGTAATTTATACAATGGAGTAAAGACCCCTCGCCCCATGTGGGAGAGGGGTAGGGGTGAGGGGTCAATATAGCCTGTAGGTTGGGTGAAACCCAACTATAACTTAATTTTAACAAGACTGATTGACGATAATAGTTTCACCCAACCTACAGACTTAGCAAGAATCATGATATAATATTTATGAGGTAAATAATGAGAATATTGGGTATTATATTAAGCATTATATTAGTGTGTATTATATATATTTATTTGTTATTGTCACCAAAAACATTTGTTATAAGTCCATTAACTAATAATCTTGATTTTATCGAACAATCAATTCCTGTCTTATATTTTAGTAAAGGGAATTTACACATTATTAATAGTAATGGAAAAGATGACTTATTAATAGCTAAAAATGTATTTAAATACGAATTTAATAATGATTCTACAAAAATAGTTTTTGATTCATATATTGATGAGTGCAATTCTAAGTTAATAGTGTATGATTTGCTTAAATCAAAAATAATATACGAAGAAATTTTTGAAGGTTCAATAAATACTCCTAGATTTTCAATTGATAGTACCAAAATTTTATTCACAATTTGTAAAGAGGATAAAGAATATATTTATTTTGCTGATTTGAAATTAAATAAAAGTAAACTTGTTGCAACTTATCCTAAATATAATTTATACAAAGTTGAATGGTTAAAAGACAGTATGTCTATTTTTATAAAATTATTTAACATTAATTCACACGATAATGATTACTATAAAATAACAAATATAAATCTTATTCCACAAATTACATATATAGGAAAAGATATTTATAATATAAAAGATTTAGTAACTATACCAAATGAACAAATAAGTTCAAATGACTATAAAACATATGAAGCAACTTTAGTTCCTTTCAAAAGTATTGATAATAAATTTGTATTATCGGATATAATATTTACAAAACAATATCCTAAAATTTCAGCTAACAACATTGATAAATTTACAGGAGAAAAGGTCCTTGTAAAGTATTTACCCATTATTTCAAATAGTCCATATGCTGAAAAAAGTATAAGTATGTATGACTTTACTCCAGATTTAAAATATTTAGTATTTTCATTGGATGAAAAAATATATATAGTCAATATCAATAAAAATAAAATAGGAATATTAGTAAAAGAAGGTTTAAAACCAGTTTTTGTCGGCAAATTCCATAGTAAAATGTAATATTTATAAAAGTTTGTAGGGTGCAATTATTTGCACCAAAAAATTAAAATACCGATTTCTGTTCT
>CAMORE010000071.1 GCA_946623365.1 uncultured Acinetobacter sp. | reverse complement strand
TTTAAAACATATTTTTCTCGAAATATCAACATTGACAATTCAGATTTGACAGAAGGTAAAAAGCGTAAAAAAAAAGTGTTTGGCAGAGCAGATATTGGGCTCGTATTATTTTAGATGAAAACGGTGATGAAGTTAATTATTCAACCGTTGGAGAATCAGGAGAATTTTATATTTCCGGCTTAGCACCGGGAACGTATACCCTTCAATTAGATGCTAACTTTATACAGAACTATGGGTTAGAAGAATTGCCTAACAGCACAATTAAAATAGTTATTCCTAATGATTATAAAAATCCAACAGATTTGTATGATCAAAACTTGGAATACCGAGCACTGGCTCTATAATAGGTTCTATTTAACAATACATATATATAGCTGTATGAAAATACAGCTTTTTTTTATGATTATTATAAAAGTCGGATTATTAGATATCGGATTGTGTATAGTTACTATAATTTTTATTTATAGTATAATTAACCTATGAGTTTAGATGCCGTAATAGATAGCGTATTGTCGCCCATTGCTGATAAAATTTCAGGGTTAATTTTTTCATATGTAACCATAGGCGGAGTAAAAATTGAATTTTTGGTAGCGCTTCTTATAACAGCTGCTTTATTTTTTACATTCAGAACCGGATTTATCGGCATCTGGGGATTTAAACATGCAATAAAACTAATAACGGACAATTTTGAACATAACTCACCAAATGGATATCAGAGAAAAAAGAAAGGGGAATTATCTTCTTTTCAGGCTTTAAGCGCAACAATATCCGCATCCGCAGGAATCGGCAATGTTGCGGGTTCCGCAGCTGCCGTTTCAATTGGCGGTCCGGGAGTAATTTTTTGGATGATAGTAGCAGGATTTTTCTCTATGGCGCTGAAATTTTCAGAAGTTTTATTAGGTGTAAAATTCAGACAAACAAATTCTGACGGAACCGTATCCGGAGGACCGATGTATTATATTTTGGCCGGTTTACGAGGGAAATATATTAAAAAAGCTGCTCCTTATTTAGCTAAAATTTATGCAGTTTGCTGTATTTTTGCAATGATAGGAGGATGGAATTTATTTCAAATTAATGCTATGACGGCTCAGTTTACCGAAATTACCGGTGGAAGCAGGAGTATTTTTGCTGATAACGGATGGATACTTGGAACGATTGTTGCATTAATCACTTGGTTTACCATTATTGGCGGAATAAAATCAATAGGAAAATTTACATCAAAAGTCACGCCTATAATGTGTTCTTTGTACGTAACAAGTGCATTTATTGTTTGTCTTCTTAATATTCACCATCTTCCCGAAACGGTTATTCTAATAATAAAAGAAGCTTTTGCCCCAAAAGCAATGGCAGGAGGAGCATTCGCATGCATGCTTTGGGGATTCAGACGTGCAATGTTTGCAAATGAATCAGGTCTTGGAACTGCACCTATAGCATTCTCTGCCGTTAATACAAATAAACCTGTTGTTCAAGCTTTTATTTCCATGCTTCAACCTTTTGTCGACACTGTTATAGTCGGAGTAGCAACAGCTTTTGTTATAGTTGTTTCAAAAGCATATCTGACTGTAGACGGAATTGCAGGAATAGAATTAACCTCTAAAGCTTTTGGTACTATTTGCCCGTTCTTCCCTGTTATACTAACAATTATGGCAAGCTGCTTTGTTCTGTCCACAATGCTTTGCGGCTCATATTACGGTGTTAAGGCTTGGAATTTTTTGTTTGGAGAAGGAATAAATAAAACCAGAACATTTCAATTTATATACTGTATTTGTATAATTGCAGGTTCTGCGATGAATTTTCAAAGTATTATTAATCTGTCTGATGCCGTAACATTATTCCTTGCAGTACCTAATTTAATAGCTGTGTTCGCATTATCAGGTGTAGTAATTAAAGAATTAAAACGCTATTGTGAGCGCTATAATGTTGGCGGTAAATTTGTCAGCTATTTAAAATAAGAAATTATAAGTAATCTAAATTGGCAATATAAACTTTAATACATTGCTTATAATATGTATATGAATAACGTTAATAAATTATTACTTGCATTAAATGAAAATACAAAATTAAGTATTGATAAATGGACTCTTGATAGACAATTTGTTTCAGGAATGCGAAAATGGATAGGCAATATTGTTCCGGCAGAGCTCTTGAAAAGAAGTGTTAAAGAAGCAATTGAGTCAATAGATACACTTAGTCAAGACGGGGTTTTTTATGAAAAATTTCCTGATAATATATTAACTCCTCAATATGAAGATACTTGGGGTGTTACGGCAAATTATATTGAAATAAATAATAGAGCTATTGCAGAGATGCGAGGGAATCAAACAAAAAATGGTATATTAAGCTGTATCAAATTAATACCTGCAATTCCTCCGAGTGCGAAAAGCTGGGCAAACTGTATTATTTTATCTCAAATATTTCCAAATATATATGGAGATGGATATAATAAACCTGCCGAAGAAGAAAATTCTATATACGGAATAAAGTTAAATGGCGGATACAGCAGGAATATAATTAATTTTGATATTTCAGATAAAATATCAGGAGAAGAGCAATTTAATGCATTCAATCTTCTGGCAAATTTTCATGGACTTAAAACAGGGTTCAGAACCGTAATATCAGCCGACCAAATCAGAGTTGTGCAGTCTGATGGCAGTGACATTAATTTTGATTGGAACAATGATAGACATTTTAATCTGTTTTTAGAAGAGCATATTCACTTAATAAATATGGGATTTGAAGCAATATTTATAGATTCCGCAAAACATATAGGCGGATATGATATGGGCAATTATACAGGTGTCGGAGCGCTTCCTTCTTATGAGCAAATGCAATATATAATACACGAAATAAGAGCCAGAACCGGTAACACTCATCTTAGTTTTGTTGGAGAAAAAAGTACCGGAGATTTTGAAAGATATCAAAATCTTGGGTTATCAACAGGAACAGGGTTTATTGATCCTGATGATTTTCACACAGTTCGAGATACCGCTATAAATTATAAATACTCTAAGAACTATTCTCCCGGAATTGAAGTTTCAAACGATAATGATATGGGTGGAAGAACTTATGAAACAAGGCTTACGCGTATAAATAATTCATTATTTGCGTATGAATATCCGAGTGATAAACTTGCAAGTTTTATGCAAATGGAAGACTTATTTCCTCTAAGATATGACACAAATACTCATCATCTTATGATGTCAAATCCATCCTATTCAACAGACGGAACGCCGGAAAGTCATTGGGAAAACCTTTTTACTAAAGATGACGGCAGAGAATACAACAAAAAAGTTTCGGAATTATTTGTGCATGCAATAAATTTATAAAACTTTTGTTAATTCAAAAAAACGTTTTAATAAATCTTCTTTTGTTGAATTATTTTCTATAATATAATCTGCAAGATTAATTTTTTGTTCTTGCGGGAGTTGTGATGCTATTCTTTGCAGAGCTTCTTCTTCAGATAGGTTATTCCTTTTCATTAACCGTCTTATTTGAATATCTTTGTCGACTGTTACTAAAATTATTTTATCAAACAATTTATCAAAACCGGTTTCATACATCAGCGGAACGGATATAAAAACATACTTTTCATTTTTATGCTCTTCAAATATTTCAAGAATTCTTGCTCTTACTTTGGGGTGGATAAGCGCTTCAAGTTTATTTTTTAATTCCTTGTTTTTAAATACAAGAGCTCCAAGTTTTTTTCTGTCAATTTTCCCACCTGTAAATACGTCATAACCATAGAAATCGGTTATTTCATCTAAAAAATCATGTGCTATCTTATCTGTATCGTAGACAAGATAACCATGTTCTTTTAAAATATTTTCAAGTTGCGATTTACCGGACGCAATATTTCCTGTAATACCAATTTTTAAAACCAATTTTTCTCCTTAATTTTTTTCGGAATCATCTTGCTGAATTTGAATTTTTTGAAGATACGATTGCAATTGTTTTACTTGTTTTGGTTTTATTATTTTAACTTCACCCTTTTTTAGTCCTTCAAGAGTTATAATAGCATGTTGAATACGTTTAAGAACCTCAACCTCAAATCCCAGTTTTGCAAACATTTTACGTATTTGTCGATTTATACCCTGATATAATACAACTTGGATTACAGAAGATTTATTTGTTATATCAATAGGCAAAGTTTCTGCGTATGCTGTCTTTTTCTCTCCGTTATCAGTAATAATTTCAATACCATCCAGCATTGCTTTTGCATTTTCTTCCGTAAATTTCCCGTTTATGGTTACCATGTATACTTTAGGCACTTTTATTGACGGATGAGTCATTTGGTTTATTAAATCTCCGTCATTTGTTAATATTAAAAGTCCTGTAGAATCTTTATCCAACCTTCCGACCGGTTTTAAATGTCTTAATTCCGGAGGTATTACGTTATATATTGTTTTTCTGCCCTTTTCATCTTCAAGAGTTGTAATATAACCTGCCGGTTTATAAAAACGGTAATATTCAAGATTTAGCGGTCTGACTGTTTTTCCATCAACGGTAACTTTATCTTTTTCTCGTACGTAGAAACCCATTTCATTAATTACTTTACCGTTTACGCAGACTTTTCCTTCCAAGATAAGTTCGTCAGCTTTTCTTCTGGAGCACAAGCCTGTGGATGCAATATATTTATTAAGTCTTGGCATTAATTATTCCTTCATCGCTTGTTCACAAATATTTTTCAAAACTTCAGGCATCCTGCGATAAATTCTGCCTTCTGAATTTACGGCTACAACTTCTACCGTTCCGATTACATAAACTTTTCCGGAAGTTTTGTTCTTAATTGTTTGAGAAAATTCTACTGTTAAAGGTGAAACTTTTGTTATTTCTGTTTCTACAATAATTTTATCATCAAGAACGGCAGAAGCTTTATATCTGATATTTATATTTGTGACAGGAATAACAATGTCATTTTTTTTCATCTCAACAAGGTCGAGTCCTATTTCTCTGCAAAATTCAACTCTGCCTTGTTCCATCCATCTTAAATACGTTCCATGCCAAGTTACACCGTATGAATCTGTATCTGCGTAATATACTGTTTGTTCTAATAAATGTTTCATGATATATAATTATATCATAAAAGAGGAGAATTATATGAAATTTTTACACACTATGATTAGAGTAAAAAATATAGAAAAATCTTTAAAATTTTACACTGAGTTATTTAATATGAAACTTACGGAAAAAAGAAGACTGGAAGATTGCTGGTTATATTTTTTAAGTGATGAATCAAATACATGCCAAATAGAATTGACCTATAATGATGAAACTCCTGATAATGGGTACGAAATAGGAAATGGCTTTGGTCATTTTGCATTTAGCGTAGAATCTATGGAATTGTTTACTCAAAAAATCAACAAACTTGGGTATAAATACCTGTATGAACCATTTGATTTAACCGGTAAAGGTTCTTTAATAGCATTTATAAAAGATCCTGACGGATATGAAATTGAACTAATCGAAAAAGTTCAGTGGTAATATTTCATGCACAGACTCTCAAAATTGATAACCTTTTTATTTAATATTCATATGTTATAATTTTTAAAGATATTAGATTTAAAGAGGAAATAATTATGTTAAGAGCAGGAATTGTAGGATTACCAAACGTAGGAAAATCAACCTTATTTAATGCGTTAACCGCTACAAAAAATGCACAAAGTGCAAATTATCCGTTCTGTACAATAGAACCGAATGTTGGAGTTGTTACTGTTCCTGATGAAAGATTACAAATCCTTGCCGACTTATGTAAATCTAAAGAAATTATACCAACAGTAATTGAGTTTGTAGATATAGCCGGACTTGTAAAGGGTGCAAGTCAAGGAGAAGGACTGGGGAACCAATTTTTGCATAACATTAGAGAAGTGGATGCAATTATTCAAGTTGTAAGGTGTTTTGATGATGAAAATACTATTCACGTAGAAGGTAAAGTCGATCCTATATCTGATATTGAAACAATAAATACAGAGCTTGCCCTTGCGGATATTGCTTCAATAGAAAGAAGACTGGCAAGAATTTCAAAACAAGCTAAAGGCGGAGATAAGGAAGCTGTATTAGAAAACAATGCTCTTACTAAATTAAACGAAATGCTTCAAGAAGGTCATTTTATTAATCTGAATGAACATTTTAATGAAGATGAAATAAACGTAATCAAACCTCTAAATTTAATGTCTGTAAAACCTGTAATATATTGCGCAAATGTTTCTGAATTTGACCTCAAAGACGGAAACGAATATACAAAACGAGTAGAAGAATATGCATCAAAACAAGGAGCAGAAACTGTTATAATTTGTGCAAGAATAGAGGAAGAGCTCGTTGAACTTGGTGAGGAAGGCGCTAAAGAATATCTTGCAGAATTGGGTATATCAGATAGCGGCATCGATAAAATGATTAAATCCGTATATTCTTTATTGAATCTGATAACATTTATAACAGCAGGAGAAAAAGAAACAAGAGCATGGACATGCGCACAAGGAACTAAGGCTCCGCAAGCCGCAGGCGTTATTCATACAGACTTTGAAAAAGGATTTATAAGAGCAGAAGTTACCAGCTACAAAGATTTTGTTGATAATGGTTCCTATACTGCATGCAAAGATAAAGGCGTTACACGTCTTGAAGGGAAGGACTATGTCGTTCAAGACGGTGACATTGTTCACTTTAGATTCGCAGTATAAAGCCGGAGAAAAACTTTTAAACCCCTTGTTACATACGTGCAGCAAACATTCCGGCAGGTAAAGTGTAAATGTATTTGCGGTATATAAAAATATTAGTATAAACGGGATTTAATAAAAGCATGCAGCTGCAAATATTAAATCGACAATTACAATTGCAACAAAAGACCAAACAACTGCTTTTGTTGTCGCCTGACCGACACCTTTTGCGCCGTCACGAGCTTCCATTCCGCAAGAGCAGCTTATTAACGCAATTACAAAGCCAAATGCAAATGATTTCATAATACAAACTTTTAAATCATGCATATTAAGTCCAAACCATACCGAATCAAAATATGCTTTGAATGTTAATCCGGATACGAGATTAGATGCAATTGCACCGCCTGCAATACCGATTAATGAAGAAATAATTACAACAACAGGCATCATAATAAATCCCGCCAAAACTCGGGGAGTAAAAAGGTAATGAATAGGGTTAACTTTTAGCACCCTGATTGCATCAATCTGTTCGGTTACTTTCATTGTTGCAATTTCAGATGCCAGAGAAGAGCCTATCATTGAGATAATTGCAAAGCCTGCCATAATAACCGCTTCTTCTCTTACCATAAGGATAGCAATCAACATGCCAACATAATTTCCGGCTCCCTGCTTAACCATTTCTCCTGCAACCTGCATTGCTACAATTACGGATGTCATACCGACAATTGAAAGTGTTATGGGAAGTGATGTAACGCCAAATCTATAACATTGATAAGATAATTCTTTAAAAGTGGTAGGCTTATTTTTTAAACCCTTTATTAATTCAATGCCATACATTACTATATAACCGAGCGTGGAAAGTAAGCTATTAAAAGCTTGTAGTATTCCACGAAATATTTTATATGTATATGTAGCTTTATAGTATATTTTCATAATTGTATTTTATATATTTCAACTTATTTATTATACCAAATATGAGAAAAAAAATACAAATATTTCTATATTTCTGCAGAATTCGAAGTTTTTCAATAAATTTTATTATTATAGACTACTCCTATCGGTTAATGAAAAATTGTAGAAAAATTTGATAATAAAAAAGGAAGTAAATAGAAATATTATCTGATTCTTTAAAAGAAGTATAAATCACTCAATAAAGAAAGGAGGTATAATTAGTTTTCTGATTGTCAAAATTTTATGAAAGGAGGGATAAGTTATGCAAATCCTTAGAATGATAGCTTATGCACTTGTTATAACAGGTGCCGTTGTCTGGGGTATTGTAGGTTTCTTTGACTATAATATTGTTGATGCAATGTTTGGTCAAGGTTCAATCCTTGCAAGAATTGTATACTCTCTTGTCGGAATAAGCGGTATTACATTACTTGCAACAAGCGGATTTGAAGAATGCTACTGTCATTGCCCTGATGAAAAACACTACTAAAACAATGTGGGTGATTAAAAAGTCAAATTTATAATAATTTGCAAATTACACAAACTAGCGTAAAACCCCCTCGCCCCTTGTGGGAGAGGGGTAGGGGTGAGGGGTCAATATCTGCAAGTTTGTTAACTTTTTATTCACCCTCATTTGTTTATAATGCCTTCAGACGCAACATAAGCTGTTGACCAAGCATTTTGAAGATTAAACCCGCCGCAAAATCCGTCTATATCCAAAGCTTCTCCTATTATATAAACATTAGGATATATTTTTGATTCCATTGTCTTAGGATTAACTTCATTTAGATTGTATCCGCCTGATGTTACAGTTTCTTCACCTTTATTTGTTCCTGTTACGGATAGTTCAAAATTATGTATTTTATCTAAAATATAATCACGAGTTTTACCATCTATTTGTGAACCGGTTATTTCGGCGTAATCTCCAGAAATATATTGAGCGAACCTGTAAGGAAAAATTGATGACAATATGTTTTTTAAAGCTTTATGAGGATTATTATTTAAAAGTTCTTGCAAATCCGATAAATCTTGGTACAAATTAAAACTTAATTTGTAAGGATATTTATCTTTTGTTTTTATAGACGAAATTTTATACGCAAGAGGACCTGATATACCAAAATGAGTAAATAATAAATCGTCGGTTATTTTGCAGGTATTAGAGTAAACATTCTTTAATACTACACCGCTTAAAGATTTTATATTTGACTCCAATCCGACAAGTGACGGAGTTTTAGGAATAATATTGTGTTTATCAAGACCTTTAAAATTCCCTTTTCCCCCTGTTGATATAATTACATCAGAGAAAAAATACGCCGCTTTACCTGTTATTATTTTATAACCGTTTTTTAGCTCTTCTATTTTTTCTATTTTTTCTTTAATAAAATTTGCATCCTTAATGAATTTTAGAATCTTTGCTCTAACATCTTTTGCACTATTCGAGATTGGAAAAATTCTTCCGTTATCTTGGGTATAAGTTTTAACCCCCAGTTCTTCAAACAGAGATATTGTATCATATGTAGAAAATCGAGAAAAAACGGAATATAAAAATTTTTCGCCCCTCGGATAATTTTTAGCAAGCTCTCTGTAATCATACTCCGCATGGGCAAGATTACATCTTCCGCCGCCGGTTGGAAGTAAAGTTCTTAAAGGATCACCATAATCAAACATAGTGACCTCTAAACCGGCTTTTAATAAAAAATATGCACACATACAACCGGATGCACCGGCTCCTATTATGCAAATACTTTTACACTCTTGTCCCATAAAGAACTACCTGTTCCGGATCTTCAAGTTCATCATACAATTCTGAAATAGATTTTTTGAATAAAGGGTGAATATAATCCTGAGCTATTTCAAGCATCGGGACGAGCATACAAGCTCTTCTGTGAAAAAATTTGTGCGGGATTGTCAGTTTATCTGTATTTATAATTTTATCGTCATAAAAAAGAATATCAATGTCTATAGTTCTATCCGTATATTCCCTTTTTCCGCTTCTGTCTCTTCCTAATTGCGCTTCTATACGGTTGATTACAATTAAAAGTTCCTCAGGTGAAAGTGATGTTGATATTTGAACAATTGCATTAACAAACCAGTTTGGAGAATCCATTTGCCAAGGCTCTGTTTCATAAAAAGATGAAGAGGACACAATACTGATATTATTGGTAGTGCCAATAATACTTGCAGCTTGCTGAACATACCCGAGCCTGTCACCTATATTTGAACCTAATGATAAATATACAATTGCCATATAATAATTTTAACTGTTTGGTATAAGTTTTGTCAAACTTAAAAACGGTATTTTACAATCCTATCTGTCTTATAACTTCATAAACGGCTATTGCAACAGAATTAGACAAATTCAAACTTCTTTGACCCTCTACCATAGGCAAAGTTATTGCGCTCTTCTGTGTAACATATTCTTGAGGAAGTCCTCTTGATTCCGGTCCAAAAACAAGGAAGTCGCCATCTTTAAATTCTATATCCGTATATTTTCTTTTAGATTTTGTTGTTAAATAAAAGAATCGTCCGCTAGGAAATTGTTTGTACATTTCATCCATTGACGGAACTTTGTGTAAATCTACATTTTGCCAGTAATCCATGCCGGCTCTCTTTACATATTTATCGGTAAGTGCAAAACCAAGTTTGCCTACAAGATAAAGCGATGCTCCGGTACACACGCAAAGTCTTGCAATATTTCCTGTATTTGCAGGTATCTCAGGTTCATATAAAACAACATTAATTTTTGACATTACCACACCCCGAAATCAAAGATTTCGCCCCTCCCTCAATGGGAGAGCAATCTATTATCCCTCAATAGCTCTTTTGGCTTCGATTACAACCGGCAAACCGCGAACTACGCAGAAGACAATTGCAAACACTGCTGCCCAGTATCCGATATTCCAGATAATTTCTTGATTCGGAATATCTGGAATTTTTGCGGCAATGATTAGGATAAACGCCAAAACCTTTGCAACAGCATAACTTATTCTCATAAACTTAGAACCTGTTATCCATTTG
>CAMORE010000070.1 GCA_946623365.1 uncultured Acinetobacter sp. | reverse complement strand
CTCTTTACATCCGAAATAAAGAGAGGAAAAGAAGTACATAAAGTATGCAACAAAAATATGTTTTTTGTTGCATTTATGGAACGAATTGTTCGATATGTGTAATTGTGAGGTCGGCAGCCACAAACAAACCAGTTAATTATTAACTATTTTTATTTAATCAAAATCTATCTGGGACACTAATACAATTAGAGACCGGAGCTTCTTCCCCTTACGGGGAAGGTTGGGATGGGGTGTGTTATATTATTTTAAGTATTTTGTTATAATTAGTTTTTTCAAAGCTTTTGCATTGACTGCCATTGGCTCAATTTCCAAAATTTTATCTAAATTCTTTATAGCATCTTTGTATTGACCCAAATTTTTTTGAATAGCAGCAATACTATAATATGCATCAATAAATTTAGGGTCTAGTGCAACCGATTTTACGAAATCATCCAGAGCTTGTTTTGGGTTGTCTTTTATAACGAGCTGACCTCTGTTATAGTATGCATCTACCATATTTTTATTTAATTCTATTGTTTTTGTATAATTTTCGTACGCTAAATCTGTGTTATTAAGAGAATGATAAGCGACAGCTTTGTAGAAATATGTAATTGCTGATTTATCATTGTACTTTAGTGATTCATCGAGATTTTTTATTGCTTCCAATAAATTCCCTTTATTAACTTCTTGTATACCAAGACTTAAATAATACTTTTCACTAAATTCATCATCATCTTTCAGGCAAACTTCCATGAGTAATTTTGCTTTATTATCAAGTGCAATATTTAATTTGGGGTTAAGTAAAATAGCCTTGTTATAATCAGCAAGAGCACCACTATAATCACCTTGTTTATATTTTGTATACCCTCGGTTATTATAGGCTAACGAGCATTTTGAATCTAGCTCTATTGCTTTATTATAATCAGAAATAGAACCATCATAGTCGCCAAGCTCGTTTTTCACAAGACCGCGATTAATATATGCATCTGTATACACATCATTTTCTTTTATTGCCTTATTATAATTTTCTAACTTTTCATTATAATCATCAGCCACAAGTCCCAAATAAAAATAATATTCATACTTAGGCAAATGACGTTTCAACTCTTTTTCAATAATATGTTTTGCAGATACCATGTCATTAGCGTTCAAGGCATTAGAAAACTTACGCATTGCTTTAGTTTTATCATTATTCATAGAGTTATTATAACATGTTTTTTTCTGTTTAGCACTTACGACAACTATCTATTGACGATATTTATCAATAACAACTTCACATTCCTCGTCAGACTTTAATCTGCATTTATACCCGCCATTTGCAATTTCATCTGATTTAAAGATTACATTAAAAATACCGTCTTCATCCTTGCACATCAGGCTATGTTGAAAATATTCTGACATTGTAACAGGTACTGTATTTTTTGCACCTTCATTTTTAGGGTCATAAAGCAAAAATGAGTATATATTACTATCGACGTTTGCAGATGTTTTTAAAATATTTCTGACATATCCGTTATATGAATACGGAGAGCCGTTTGGGATAACATAAGCATCATCTACAGAATCTTGAACATCATTATTATCGTCATCTTTTTTATAAGATGTACACAGTCCGTAATCTCCTTGTTCTCCGCAATTATCAGGAATATGGTCTGCAGGAAGATAATATCCCCATGCTTCAGCTTTAGAATAAATATACGGCATTGAGTTTACTGTATATTTATATGTCACACCGTTTGTATCATCTTGATATCTAATCCTTGTTGACAAATATCTTGTATCAACTTCGGGAGCGCCAAGAGGACAAATTCTTCCTGATTCAAGCGCTGCAAATGCGAAAATATCAGGATCTGTAGTCTTAAAATTATTAGCTTTTGAAGGCGGTATATATTCTACCGAGTTAGGCCCGTTCTCACCGTTAAGGTCGGCATATATAACATAAAAACGTTCGCCCGCAGTATCTTTATCTTCAGGATACATTCTTGAGATAAAGAATCTTACACCGTTAACAGCCGTAAACTGCACTTTTCCTTCGACAAAATTACTGTTATCAGCATTTTTGCTGACAATTTTTGTTGAACTGCAAGTACTTTCATCATTTTCTACAGTAGAAATATAACTAATAAGCCTTTTACAAAGTTCTTCTGTACCTGTGTCTTCATCATCTCTTCTTGTGTATGTATTACCGTCCTTATTCGTATCACTAAACGGATTTGAATAATCATTTTTAGGAATATCATAAGTCATAATATTATAGAAAGCTCTGTCTAAATTTTCATATATATTTGAATACAAATACTTTATACCCTTATCAAAAGGTTTAAAAGTAAAAATAGCCGCACCTGTTAAAATTGATATTATACCCAGTGCAATAAGCATTTCTGCAATAGTAAAACCTGATTTATTCTTCATAGTTATATCCTTATTTTAATTTTTAGTTAAATCTTTATATGATTTTGTAGAACCGGTAGTATTCAAATAAAGCTTTTCCACATCACCTTCAACCCATGTTTTGCCCCAACGATTAATGTAAATTACAAATCTGTCGGGTTTAGAACAAGAGGAGCCTTCAAAGCAATTTTCGCCTTTATCGCCATTTACATCTACAGCTATATAATACGAATAATCAGTATTTAATTTACCGGAATTATTGCCGTTGCCGGCAGGAAGACCCCATAGCATTCCGTCTGGTGATGCAAAATTAGGAGAGAATTTTAGACCTGCTTTTTGCGGTTCAAAACCTGCCTCATCACATTGCGGACTTTTGGCTCCTAATTTTGATGCGAAAAGACTGCAAAATTTGCTGTCACCTGAAAATGTTTTACCTTTATATTCAGCCTCAGAGGTATTGGAGAATCCTGAATCACTGCTATTATCATCCGGATATAAATCATCGTCATTAACAAGCTCATCAACAATTCTGTTTGTTTCGTGGTAAGCTTTTTTAAACATCATCATTTCTCTGTTTGGTTTTAATTTGTTCGTCATAGGCAGAACCATCATTGCAAGAACACCTGCTATACCAAGTGTTATCAGCACTTCTGCCGTTGTAAATCCTTTTTTCTTAAACATTATTACCTCTTTATTATTTTTCTTTTTTATCATCTGCCGGATTTTTCGGAGATATAATCTGTTTACTGCCCCCTAAAGATGACTGCTTATTTTGTGTGGAGATTTTACATCCTGTCGTTCTGAGGCATTGTTCGCCAAAGAACCCGGCTTGTTTTTAACTTTTATTCAATTGTCAATTTTGTGTTTTTATTTGTTTTGACTATTTTATTGTTTAGTATTAAAACTCTTATATTTTTTTGTATTACTTTTAGATTTCAAGTACGCTTTTTCAATAGCACCGTCAACCCAAACTTTACCCTCTCTGTTTACTTTTATTATAAACCTGTCAGGAGTTTTACAGTCAAATGTTTTTATTAATTTATCCGAATTAGTTAAATCATATTCTACTTGATTGTCATAACAATTCTCGCCTTTATCACCGTTAACGTCAACAACAATGTTTTGAATTTCTTCATCAAAACCATTCGCAGGAACTCCCCATTGAATACCGTCAGAAGTTGTAAAACTCGGTTGGAATTTTTGACTGTTATAATTAAAGCCCTTATAGGACGTATATTTTAATTCTTCTTCATAACCGTCTTTTGAGCAATCGATATCACCAACGATATTCAGTCTTGACGCAAATAATTTACAGAATTTTTGTTTACCTTCGTCTCCTTCTCCGCCATAATCTTGACCACGATAATGAACTTTATACGATGTATTAGAAAAACCTGATGTAAGAGGATTATCGGTTCCGGGATAGCTGACAGGGTCGTTAATCAAATCTTGAACGACTCTGCTTGCAGTATAATAAGCTTTTTTAAACATTAACAACTCATGATTTGGCTTAAGCTTATCTGCTGTAGGAATTAATACTGCTACAATGAGTCCCAATGCTGCCATTGTAACAAGTACCTCAGATAAAGTAAAACCATATTTATTATTCATCACCTTTTCCCTCTTCGATTTCTTTTAAAATTTGTTTATAAGACTTGGTAGTTTTATTTGATTCAAGATATTTTTTCTCTACATCACCATCAACCCAAACATCACCTGAGCGGTTTACCTTTATTATAAACCTGTCAGGATTTTTACAATATTGTGTTTCGGTATCGACACTGGAATTGTACGAATAATCGGACGCAAAACAATTATATCCTGAATTACCATTCACGTCTATTGCTATTTCTTGAGCAGAGTCTTCTGAGCCTGCTGAAAAATCAGTGATTGGTAAGCACCATTGAATACCATCTACAGTTGTAAAGTTTGGATCAAATGTTACTTTCGTGTAGTTTTCTTGAGTGTCGGAATTATCACCATAATTATCAACATCCTCTTTTTCATAACTAGTATGAGAGCAATCAACTTTTCCGACAACTTGCATTCTGGAAGCAAAAAGTTTGCAGAATTTTTCATCTCCACTGTATCTTACCCCATGAACTTCTGCTACAAAATCAATATTCGACAAACCTGAATTGTACGGTTCGCCTTTAATATCGGGATACAAGTCATCATCGTGTACAAGCTCACTAACGACCCTTTGTGTTATAGAGAACACTTTTTTAAATTTTATCATTTCCTGATTAGGTTTAACCTTGTTTATTTGCGGGATTGAGATGGCCGCAAGTACTCCTACTACACCGAGTGCTATTAAGACTTCAGTCAGAGTCATACCTTTATGCTTATTCATTTTTAATACCTCTTAATGTTATTTAAATTAATTATAACGCCCTGTCCTTCTGAGGCATTGTTTGCCAAAGAATCCGGCTTGTTATTTTTTACCATGTGATTACAACAGCACCTCCGCCGCCTGGACCTGCAGATACTTGGTATTTATCTTTATTTTCCTTTCCAGTTATCAATAGTTTTTCTTTTTTCTTAGTAACCCCTTCTAATAACTTGATATAATTACCATAGTTAGTATTATAGCATCCGCGACTATCATCATATTTTCCGTTTTTAACGATTATATCTTCCAGTATTCTTTTATCATTATATGACTCAGCATTCTTCACTATACCGTAATCACTTCTTTGTTTATCCGTAGTGACACTCTGTATCCAACTTTGTTCATATAAATCTATTTTTACTTTACCTTTAGGACCGGTACATTTATCTATTAAAACAGTTCCTTTTCCTCCAATGCTGACATTATAAGTTAAATCAAGGCTTGGAATATCTTTTACAAAAAGTTTTGAGAAAAATGCTTTATACTTATGTGTAAATCTTGAAATATCCGGCATATATATTCCGCTATCTTTTTCATTGGCAGAACTTGAGACTATATGCTCATAATTATCTTCTATTGAACTATTCCAAATAAATGGTTTTACGTATTCTTTACCATTAACAATTTCATTTCCGTATAATTTTAAATCATACTTGCCGCCAAGTGCTGAATCGCGAAAAACCACCTCATCTCCGTCTTTACATGTCATAGTTGTACTAAGATTGGTTTCTATATCATTTAAATCTTTAAGAATGTCATCATGAGTTTTTTTACCTGACAATAAATCGCTTGCGTAATTATAAGGTTTTCCTCCCGGATGAACAAACATCGTGCAAGTTTTACCCAATGAGGATACTTTAAAAGTTCTTTTTTCACCGTAAGTTCCCGGACCGCCTAATCTATAATGTTTTTCTAATAATTCTGATTGTATTTTTAACTTTGGTTCACTGAACTCACCTATTGTACGATTACTTTTTATTTCATATGGTATAACACCATTTATTGAAGCATTGTTAGGAAGGGAATCAAAAATTTCGTCTTTACCATCTTCTCCGGTAATATCATCACCATTACTATTTTTATTATTTATCTTCCACGAATTATCATCTCCCAAGAATACAAGACCAGTTGGATTAAAATTTTCCTCCCAATTTTTTGCTTTTTCTACTATAATATATCCGCCTTTACCGCCGGTTGCAGGTTCGGTTATTGTCGTTTTATACTGATCCTTAGTACCATAGAAATGGGTGGGAACAGACCAAGCTAAACGTCTATCGACACTATCGCCATTATCCGCTTGTATAATCTTAAAATTTTTTTCATCAGCTGTTACTTTAGCTATTTTACCGACAGTAAAATCTATATATTTTGTACCGTCTGCATCCATTCCATTTTCGTTTTGAGAATTACCTTTTTTAGCACTTTTCGGACGATTAGAATTGCATACACCGTTTCCATTACAAGAACCTATACCAAATCCGTAGGAATAACCGTTTTCTTTATAATTGCTATATATCTTACCAATTAATGTTGTATAATCTGTTATATGATAACGTGATACAACATTAGGATTCGGTAACTTATAAGATACTGTCAAAAAGCTTCCTAAACCGCCTTTTCCTCCGCGTGAACTGAGAGATAGACTATTTTTATACGTAAAACAATTTTCCTTATTGCTATTATCTATACAGGTATTCTCGTCTTCAGTATTATGCAGATTAGGAGGATTGATTACTTCAGTTCTCTGATATTTTTCAGCAATCTTACATAAAGAATCTAATTGAAATTGATAATTAGTAATCTTCTTATATGAATCCGGCGATAATGGCGTCATTAAATTGCTTTCAGTATAATATACTGTGGGCAAAGCCATAGTTGGAACCTTATTCATAAAATCCTTCAACTCTTGCAGATTATATATTGATGTGTCAGGCTTATACCTGCAAACAGCATCTGCAGGGCTATAGTATGATATTTTTGCATCTCCACCGTCACCTGCTTTTGCTGAATATTCCGACTTTTTTACAGATTTTCCGCTAAAAACCGTTTTTATATCTTCATCTGTTAGTTTATAACCGCTTTTATTCGGATTAATAGGATGTGCTGCCGGATTAGCGGCATAACTAGCTGCATCAGATAATGTAAACTCTCTTACGCCATTATCAGAAGATAGTACCGGTTCCATTTCAGCATACATGGTTCCGCCGGCACCGGCACCATACATTTCAACCTTGTATACAGATGCAGTCGGCACATTAAAGGTACATTTTGTTAAATTTTTATTTTTTACAATCAATCTGTTAGCATTATAAAGCTCTTCAACAACGCCGTCATTTGGAGTAGCAATACACCTATATACACCATGGGAAATATTTTTAGGGATAGGATTACTTTTTTTCGTCAAGATAGGCATTGATGCCGCTAATATAACAGCAAGCAAAGTAAAAAGTATCATTACCTCTATTAAAGAAAATCCTTGTTTTTTATTTTTAAACATATGTTCTCCTGTTTGTATTAACTACCATCCGAAAAATACGGCAGAGCCTTGATAACTATTAGCACCGCCTGCTTGATTATGCAAGATTTCATATATCTTAGATTTCGGATAATTCTGATATAAGAAATTTTCTAACTCGACAAGATTTGTATTTCCGCTGCTTGGCTCTTCAAAATATTGATAAAAATTATCGAGCTCATCTTGTCCGTTTAATATGATTTCATTTGTAAATTGAGGCTGTATTGAATTGTAATATTTTCTGTTTGTTATATTATAAATTATCACATGCGGAACACTCTTTGGCGGAATAAATCTGCAATCATTACCTTTTTTATCTGGTAAAGCAATAACCCCGTCATTTAGAACAAATTGATCCTTTATAGTAGTATCTGCGGGATTTATATAACATTCATAAAAACCATGAGGATTTTCAGATACTTCTTGTTTAGGTTTTATGTTGACCGCTTTAGAGGTAACAACAAAAAACGTTGAAAGAATAAGCATTGCTATCAATGCTTCTGCAATAGAAAATCCTGACTTTTTATTAGTATTTACCATAATATTATTACAGCTCCTCTTCCTCTGAAATGTTCTGAACCTCTGCATACATCATTTTCTCCAATAGTTATTGAGTCAATGTTTTTATTTGCACATTTCAGTTTTTGCGGCTCACCATCTTTCCTGAGATTATATTCAACATCGATATCTTTTTCATATGTTTTATTTTTAAAACCCTCTTGTTGGTTTGTAACTACTACATTAAAATGAGTACTAAAATGACTTATTAGCGGGTACGCACCGGCTCCACCATACCCCGGACATCTGTTTTTTTCATCGCCGCATAATGCACGTATAGCATTTTCTCTGAAACGAGTTGCCTTTATTGCTTCTAAGTATGAAAATCTGCTGTTATCAGGAACAGTTGCATTTATAATAGACTTTTCCGGATACGGTAACATATTGTCATGCAATATATATGCAGGCGCATTTGTAACATTTTGACCGCCTGTATTTGTAGCATCAATTACCTGTGCTGAAACAATATAGCTTTTTAAATCTGATATGTCACTTGACTTTGAGACAACGGTTGATGAGGTGTTATTTTTATCAGGGAACAAGTATAAAGGAGCTCCATCCAGACTGTTTGTCCTGAACACCTCAATATTTCCCGGTTTACCTGCATTCACGTATCTTATATTTGCGTCCAAGCCATTCTGTGCCCAGGTGAAAGCACCATCATCCATAAACTTTGCACCTGCATAAATACGAGTGCTTTCTTTATCATCTACGCATAAACCGTCTTTTTCATAACATATTTTTCCGTCATTAATCTCTTGACCTTTTTTAGTGCCTTCATTTGTATAGAATTCAAACGGAGCATAAGGTTTCTCTGTAAATGTGACAGCTGGATCACCAAAATCTTGCTCTTTTAGCTTATCAATATTACCATTGTTATCCATATACATAATCTTACATTTAGAACACAGAGTGGAGGAATTACCGAGTAGCCTTACTTTTCTTGTCTTGCCAGACCTACCTATATTCTCAAAGTTATAATTACCGGCATTTCCGTTAAATAACGCATCACCGTATCCACCGGCTGGTTCAGCTTGTGCGAAATATTGAACTTTAAATATATCTGATATATTTCCGTTTTTGTCAGCAAAAGAAAATGCTATAGCAGGAAATGTTGATGTCGTAGTAGATCCTGTCATCTGAGTATCAGCTGATAATTCTCCACTATAACCGGTTATCGGAAAAAGAATTTTATATCCTTCCCTTAATCTGAATCCGGGGACGCTGTCAGTACCCGGATGATGAACATATCCGTAGCAATAGCCGTTTTCGTGTAAATATTTCTTATACTTATCAATATCAAATTTACCACCTGTTGTATAATTACTTGATTCTGCACTGGGGGCAGGACCATAGAATTTACTTGTATCAGGAATACAATATTCATCAGTGTTATTCTTTTTTGTTTTTTCTACAGAAAAAGATTTTGCAAAACCTCCGCCTCCGGGAGCCACTGCGGAATGAAAATCAGTTATAACAGCATACGGTCTCTCTGAAGGAGTGTACGTTCCTGAATTATCACCAATCTCCCATCTGTCATTAAAAATACCTGCAACAACATTTTTAAGCGGCAGAAATTTTCCTTCATTTTTAGGATCAGGTATTTTATACAAGTCATCGGTAACAGTTGAAGTAATCTTTGCCAAATCAGAGCTAATGCTATCAAGAGGACCAAAATTAGTAAGTGACAGTTTACCTTCATTTATTGGAGTATTGGAAGGTCCAACCGATGCAGAGATATCGTCTTCCGGATTTCCTAAATACCCATCAGTACCGCTTGTTATTGCATATATTTCAAAATGATCAGCACCATCCGGTGGTGTAAATTTACAATATTCTCCTACAACTTCCTCTTTTGAGGAATCACCGTTTACATGTTCTGAATCAGCATAATATGCTCTTAAGGTTTCACCGTCCCAATAGCATTCATATATACCATGAACCTTATTGAACTCCGGAAATTTAATCTTTTTCGGACCAACAAGAGGAACCATCGCTGCAGCCACAATCATCGCAATAAACATCGTTATCAGCAATTCCGCTATCGTGAAACCAAAACGCATATTTTTTAACTTTTTCTTCATACTATAGTATTCTCATTCTTTTATTTTCGTATTATAAACTTTTTAAACAAGTCTGCAAATATAAAATTTATATACTCAACATATACTCATTCTTATTATATTATATCATATGTTCTATATCATGTGAACCCCATAAATTGTACTATTTTACTATATTAAACTTATATTTGAAAAACGGATGACATATGACATCCGTTTTTTTAATCTTTCTTTCTCTTATATTTTATTTTTTATTAACTGTTCAATCCGTAATTGAAGTCTTCTTGAATATTACTTGATAACATTGACTTCATTGATTCCATATATGCATTAATTTCTTCAAGTTCTGCACTGTTTGTTGTAATTTGTGAGTCTAAAGCTGTTTCCCAAGCTGTTAACTCTTCTAATTCATCATTATATTTTGCTGCTATTTTATCCATTTCTGCTTCAAAATCAGGAATTTGAGTATAATCTTTGTATTTTCCGTTATATTCTTCATTCTCATCATATAATGATCTGAAGTATCTTCTTACTTCTTCTTCATCTTGAGCCTTTATTGCACGAGCATCACCTTGTTTGTATACTGCTAATGACTTCTGACTTTGCAAATTAGAAATCTCTACAGCAATTTGATTCTTTCTGAGAGTGTATGTTAATAATGTTTCGTGTAAATTTGCAACTGCCATTTTATTTCACCATCTTTTTTAAATCTTACATATATATAAAGTATTTAAAAAATATCGAATTTCACAGATTGAATTATTTGTAACATTTCTTTACAATTATAAATCTAATTGATCAAACGGTCGTATTTTTTGAAATACTACTCTTCACAAAACAACGCTTTGCCGTCAGTCTCAATATTTTGTTATTTGAGCACATGTCAAACAATTAGTTACATAAATGCAACAAATAACATATTTTGTTGCATACTTTATGTACTTTTTCTCCTCTCTTTATTTCGGATGTAAAGAGAGGAGAAAAAGTAGCAAAA
>CAMORE010000069.1 GCA_946623365.1 uncultured Acinetobacter sp. | reverse complement strand
CGAGAGCGGAGTCGGATAAAACTTTTATCCGACTCCGCTACTCTATTCAAATATTATTACTTTTGAATTTTGTTGGTGCACTTGCAAATACACCTTTTGTATTGTGTTATATGCTGCAGGCTACAGACTACTTACCGCCATTTTTACGTGCTTCTTGTTGTTTTTTATGGTTTGCACGTGCTTCCTCAGCAGTGCCTCCAACACCTACATTATTTTCATCGCAAGTTGTTGAATGTGAGAATTTATCATGCCCTGCAACATCTTTATTTTGTTCTAGTGGTTTATTTGATTTATTTCCGTTATTATTGATCTTTACAGTTCCCACTGAATTATCTTTATTGTATTTAAAGCCGTTGATATCATCAGGGAATTTAAATTCCATTGGAATATCTTTGTGTGTTAAATTATAAAATGCTGTCTTATCAAAATTTCCATTAATATCAGTACATAATGCTCTTTGTAAAATTTTGATAGGACCATTTTTATCATACATACCGATGCCTTTTTTCTTGCAATCTGCGACAAGCTCAGGGTATTTAGCTGTTACTATTGTTTCCCAAGAAACATGCCCGATACCTTTTCTTGACCAGTCATGAGATAATTTTTTATCTATATCATCACAATCAGGGCAACCATCAGTCTTTTTATTGTTGTCTACTACGTCATTTTTCTTTTCTTCAATAACAGGTTTCGGTTCTGGTTTCGGTTCAGGTTTCGGAGGGTTGATGGTTGCTCCTGATAAAAGTTCTTTTACATTCAGGACACCGCCATCTCCACTGTATCTGTTAAGTAATTCCTGATATCCTTTTGCATCAAATTTACCGTCTTTTTTAGGTACACCATTTTCATCTTTTTCAGTAAATGCATCTACGAGTAACGCAAATGCTTGTTTTATCTGCGGTGTTTTTAAGCTTTTATTATTTGCTAGATATTCCAACTTATATTGTTGTGCTGTCATTTTATCATATTTTTGACTGTCAATTGGCGCTACAATAGGTTGTTCAAAGCTGTTGTCTTTCATAAGTGATCTTAACATATTCATACCTAAATTAATTAGGGTAGATTTTATTACAGCACCTGCAATATCAGATTTTTTATTTTGATCAATGTTCTTATTTAAATCCTCTTGGCTTACACCAATTGGCATTTCTACTTGTTTTTGATGAGCATATTTATAATCAAATGAAAAACCTTTATCAGTTTGCTCAAGAACTAAATTTTCACTATCATAATGGTATTGAACATCATCTACTGTGTATGATTGTTCAAATAAGAAGCTGTCCCAAATATCATCAATATGATTCCATTCTGTTGGAGCTCCCAAATCAAATTCACAATGCATGCTGCCGGTTTGATTATGAGTTACTTCTACAGGTATAATAAGATCGGCTACTGCTGTTGCCGTTGTTTGTGCAGCGGCATCAGCCATTGCTGCACCTGCAATTGCTCCAGGAAGAGACATAACAGTTCCCAGTAATGCATCATAGAAAGTACTTGCCCAGTTTTTACTTTCGACATCAAAACCGCATAATCTTATTAATTTTTTTGCATCTCCTTCAGATATAAAAATAGGTGGATTTAATTTTGCAAAAAGACCATTTCTTAATCTTGTTACTTCTGACATAACATCAAATTTTTTATTTTGCCTGTTTGCTTTTAAGTCGGCTCCGATGTACCCTCTTATGTAATCAGACAATGTTGATATATCGTATGTTTGTTCTTTGCCTTCTTGTTTTGTTTTTTTTGTTACTAAACCTGCTCCAACAAGAGCATCAAAAACTGAATCATCTTTTAATTTATCTGCAAAATCGGATTCAACAAAATCTTTTTGTTTGATTTCTTCAACTCTTGTATATGCAGCTACTGTTTTTTCAAAAGATTTTATATTTGATTCTTCAAAAGCCAGTTTTTGACCAAAAGAAAGTTCACCTGTAAAGGCTTTTTCTACATATTTATCCCACTTCCCTTGGTGCTGTAACTCAGCTTTAGCTGCAGCTCTAACGGTTTTATAATCTGTGATTTTAGTGCCGGTACCAGGAATCGGATTACCGTTTTCATCTTTTTGACAACTGAGCAAATTCTCTTCTCCAAGTTGGTTTTTTATTGCTTCCCAAGCCGCATTTCTTGCTTGTGTCATAACAGTTGATTCTTCAAGCTGAGACACTACACCTTCTTTATGCTTTACATCGGGATTATGATGAATTTTTTCACTTACGGAATATTTACCGTTATCTTCAAAATATGATCCTTTAAAATCAGGAGAATTTTTTATGATTTTCATTGCTTCTTCTCTTGTTTTTGCAGGAATATACAACATTGTTTTTGTAGCTGCAACTTCTTTATCATTTAAGAAAGCTTCTTCGTTTCGGTTATATTGTGTTTCGAATTTTTGGCGGAACATACCTTTTAAATATTTTAGAGCATCGTCAGAAGTTTTAGGCGGTTCTTTTGTAAGTGCATCATATACTTTTTTTACCCTATCATATTCAATTTTTTGCTGCCTTTCTTCTGCAAAATTTGCAAAAGTTTCTAATAAATCTAGTTTAAATTCTTTAAAAGGATCATCTTTTTTTATGTCAAGCCTATCCTTAGCACTTTTATACAATTTCATAACACTATCTCGGTCATGGAATTCAAATTGTTTTACAACATTTACAACTTCATCTATTTTATCTGCTAATTGTTTTGTATAATCTGCATCTACAAGCTCTCCATTAAATAACACTGTTCTTGCATTTTCAGCAAGTTTGTCCCAGTCTCCATTTCGTTTAAATTCACCTCTGACGTCAGCACTGTTTACAATACTTAGCGCATGACTCTCTCTTGTCTTGTGAGATTTTTCTCTTTTTTTTGTAAAATTTGTTTGATCACCAATCTCTGAAGATTCTGAACTTTGATTTTCTATAAATATAGAATTTGCAAGCGCCTGTTCTTCAGGAGAAAGTTTTTTTACTTCTGCTCTAATATTGCGCATTTCTTTTTGATTATTAATGTCTATTACACCTTTTTTATCTATGTCAGCTTTCTCGGCAATTTGTTTCCATATACCGTTTAGCGTATTTATATCGATACCCATTGATAGCTCCTTATGTTTTAGTTGTGTTGTTTTCTGATTTTTGGGGAGAAGTTTTATACCCCCCTTCGGCACTTTGTGCCACTTCCCCCGCAAGGGGGACAGATTTCATGTGATTAGTAAACCATTTCCTATTTATTTTTTAATATATGTTTTGCCTTTTATGGCATACATACCTTTCGGCAAGCGGTTCCAATCGTTTGCACAATTGTCTGCAACTTTTCGACCTTGAAGATCATATACAGGTCCTTCATAATTAGACAAATCTGCTTCAACACCTGCTATACCGGTTGTGCCACCTGAAACCTTCGGACGATGAGCTTGTGCTTCATTGAATTTTGCTTCTTGTTCGGCATTAAGATGTGTTGTTCCGAAGTTAAGCAACATTTCATATTCTCTTGCTTGTTCAGGAGTTGTCGCAAATCCTGAAGCTCTTCTTGCTCCGGGTGCTTGTTGTTCTTCAGTCTGATGTAAACAGTCTACATATGTCCATTTTATTTTATCCGGATCTGCTTCATCATGAGTTAGTGTTACAGTTACGTGGTGATCTTTGATTGCACCAAGTATTTCATCCAATTTGCCGCTTAAATCAACGACAGCACCTTCTATATTCTGTGTATAATTGGTCAAATTAGTAATTGACTGCATCAAATTATTGATACTTTTGTTTATGTCAGTTTTAAAATCATCAACTTGTGATGATAAATCCCCAATTGCTGTCAAAATTTGCTCTAACATAGCGGTATAATCTTTACAGTTGCATTCGCCACCGCCCGGTATTTTTTCAATCAATTCTTTTAATGCTTCAAATTCAGATTTACTTTGATTTGATAAACCTTCATATTGATCAGCACTTTGAGCTGATAAATCTGCAATTGCTGTAAGAACTTCCGTAAAGTCAACTTTAATATCTTTATCAAGAATTTGCTGCAACATGTTCATCACTTCTGTGTGACGTTTTTTATTATTAGTTTCCATTTGTTCAAGGAATTCTCGGATTTTATCTAATTTTCCATCCATTTTTACTAAAAGGTCTTTAATAGTGCTTACGAAGTCAGGGAAATCTTTAAGAAGCTCTAAGATTTTAGTAGTATCTTCTTTTATTTGTTTTGTGTCTTTATTAGTATCTTTGGTTGTTGTATCAATTGTCTTTAATAAAGTTTCAAAATCTGCCAATTTTTGCTTAATTTCATCAATTGATTTTCCTTGTTTGTTCAATTCAAGTAAAATCGAAGTCATTTTTGCTTTTATTTCATCGCCATACTGCGTAAATTTCTGATCTAGATTTGCAATAGCACTTAATATTTCTTTGTTACCTTCTGCAACTAATTTTAATATCTCAATTGTATTGTTCTTGGTTTCATTACTAGTAGAATTAATTATATTTAATAATGCCATCATTTCATCAAGTTTAATATTGCCTTTTTGTAACATTCCAGCTATGACATTATAATAATTTTTCACGTCATTTCTATGTTCGCCGAATTGTGTACTTAGTTGGTTTAATGCAACATATATCTTGGCTAACATTTCATTCTGCTGTTCATTATTTTCAGCGTTCTCTTCTGCTAATTTTACTAAGTAGTCTATTTGGAAGCCTTGTCTTTCAATTTTATTCATTAACTGGTTAAACATTTGTTTAACCATATTTTCAAAACCATCAATTTTTACACCTAAGTTATTGATATTTTCGGTCTGTTCATTTATTTGAACAGATAGTTCATTTAAAATATTTATGATTTCATCAAGTTTACCAAGCTTATTAAGTTCCATATATATTCCTGATATATATGCAAACAAGTTATTGATATTTGTTTTGATGTCATTAAACATTTGTTCAAGATTCAATTTTAAACCATCAAAATATTGGTTAAGTATTTTTGTTACTTGGTCTTTTATAGCAGGACCTAGGTTAAAATCCATAACAATGTTAACTTCTGAGTTGATTTCTATTTTAATCGTACCATTTTTGTAATAAATAACCTTAACACCTGGTTTTGGGCTCTCAGTGTGGTCAACTTCGCCGTCGCCTTCTCCTGCTCTTCTTGGAGCTTTTGCTCCTTGAGTATCACTTATTTCGAGACCAAATATAGCTTTTGCATCAGCAGCAGATAAATCACCTTTCGCTACTGCATTTTCTACCATTGATTTCGCACCAAAAATACTTGGCAGCGCCTTCTTTTCTCCTTCAGAAAAATTGTCGTCCACTTTTACGTCCGGATGATTACCCATTGCTCTTTGTACATCCTGAATAAATGATTTAATGTCAAAACCCATACTGAGTCTCCTTTCTTAATAATTAACTCGATATATACTGTTTTATTTTTTTCTGTGTTATTTCGCCGTCCGAATTGCTATTAACTCCTCGCCCTGACGATTTTTTGGGACCCTCACCTTGCGGGAGGTGCTACGCACGTAGATACGGTTTACGTTGGTAGCCTTAATTTTTATTTTTTTTGTAACATTCCGGAATCTCTGATTCCGGGGTGGGGGCTTTATCGCTCCCGATATTTTATATAAACTTACTTAAAATTTAACATACCTACTCTATCGGCATATTTTTTGAAAACTTTAATAATTTTCATACAATCTTTACAAATCTTTACATTCCAAAAACAAGATTGCTGTTATTATTGAGTCTTAGTCATACACTCTTGATATACAAGTAGATATACCAGCTTTATATCACCACCTATTTTAGATTAATAAACACAAGTATAGTATAACTTATTTTGCAAGTTATGTCTATATTTTAATATAACATTTGTATATGCACTAAGATTAAAGTCATGACGAACAGCCGTCAAATTTAGACTAAATCAGCATACAATTCTATTTCTTCTTCTGTATTCATCTCAGTTGCAGAAACTAATATGTGCGTTGAATCCAATTTTATTCCGCCTAAAATATTATGTTCTTTTAGCTTTGCCAAAAACATGTCCGCATCTTTTACTTCTGCTGTAAATTCATTATAAAAATTGTCGTTTAATATATTTATGCCCTTATTTTTAAGCTTTGAAGCGAGCAAATGTGCATTATTAGCGGACAAAATTCCTGTTTGTCTGAAACCTTTTTCACCCAGCAAGCTTAAATAAAGCGTTGCACAAAGAGCAATCAGCGATTGATTTGAACAAATATTACTCGTTGCTTTCTCTCGTTTTATATGCTGCTCTCTCGTTTGAATTGTCAGGGTAAATGCCTGTTCTCCATCAGCATCAACAGTTCTTCCGACAAGCCTTCCCGGAAGCTGACGCATGTATGACTCTTTACATGCCATATATCCGGCATGCGGACCTCCAAAATTCATCGGTATACCGAGCGGCTGAATATCACCTACTACAATATCCGCTTCCACAGGAGGTTTTATTACTGATAACGCTGACAAATCCGCACAAACTATATAAGTAGTATCAGGTTTTTTCAATTCCCTGATTTCACCGTAATAATCAGGATACTGAACCATGACACAACAGTATTCTTTTGTTTCACAAGGCAACTCATCAAACCACTCTATTTCAATTCCCTGAGCCCAAGTATATGTTTTAATAACCTCTTTATACTCCGGATTCATTTTATTTGATACAAGTGCTTTATTATATTTCCCGCGATTAATTCTATGAGCCATTAAGATTGCTTCAGCACATGCAGAACCGCCGTCATACATTGATGCATTTGATATATCCATGCCGGTAATCCTCGATATCATTGTTTGATATTCATATATAATTTGCAGTGTTCCTTGTGAGATTTCCGGCTGATACGGTGTATATGCCGTTAGAAACTCAAACCTTTGCGCTACATAGTTTATAGCGGCAGGAACGAATTTGTTATAAACACCGCCTCCTAGAAAAGAAATATAATCAGTTTTATTTAGCTTTGCAAGAGCCTTTACCCGTTTCTGTGTTTCCATTTCACTTAACGGATTATCCATCCTGAAATCATTGAATCTAACCGGAATTTGTTTAAATAAATCCTCTATTGAAGATTTATTAATAGACTCCAACATCTCTTTTCTTATATCTTCTGTATGCGCAATAAAATTTTTCATTATTCTACTTCTTCTTTATAATCGGAATAATCCAATAAATCTGCAAATTCTACCTGATTACCTTCAGATTCTATCTTTACAAACCATTTGTTTTCATACGCTTCATCATTTAATAATTCAGGACTGTTAACAATTTCTTCATTAATCTCTACAACTTTCCCTGAAATAGGCATGTAAATTTCAGATGCAGCCTTAACAGATTCAATTGTTGCAAAAACTTCTCCCTTAGAAAACTCGCTATCTGTATCCGGAAGCTCTACAAAAACTATATCGCCAAGCTGTCCTATAGCGTAATCAGTAATTCCGACTTCATAGATTCCGTCTTTTTCTAAAATGTATTCATGAGTTTTGGTACAAAGCATGTTTTCTTCCATCTATTATCTCCTATTATATCCAATTACTTACTATTTATCTGTTTTTTTGTTTCGTTTCTGAACAAACGGTAATTTTACAATCTCAGCATCGTGTAATTTTTCACGTATCATGATTTGAATTTTAGAGCCTACAGAAAATTTGTCAATAGGGGAGGGTTGGTAAATAATATATGCAAGCCCAATGTTTTTACCGAGAGTCGGCGAAACTCCCCCTGATGTCACAACACCTACTTTTTCTCCATCAGAATAAACTTCATATTCATGACGTGCTATAGATTTATCTGACATTTGAAACCCGATTAGTTTCTTTCTCCCGCCATTTTTCAGTTGATTAACTATAACTTCTTTACCGTTATAATCATCTTCTTTGTCTTTTGGTATTGACCAAGCCAGCCCTGCTTCAACCGGAGTAGTATTTTCATCCAAGTCATTCCCGTACAGGTGAAGCGCAGCCTCTAATCTCAAGGTATCTCTTGCGCCAAGTCCTATAGGCTTTATTCCATAGTCTTTTCCCGCTTCAAGCAGTTTGTCCCATAAATATTCAGCAAACTCATTTTTTACCATAAGTTCTACGCCGTCTTCGCCTGTGTATCCCGTTCTAGACATCCATAAATTTATATTAAACAGTTCACTTCGTTTTATTGAGAAGAACGGAGGCATATAATTCTCACCCAAACTCATCATCAAGTCGCAAGCTTTTGGACCTTGAACAGCTATTAATGAATACTTATGAGAAATATTCTCTATTTCAACATTGAATCCCAATTGATTGCGCGTCATCCAGTTCAAGTCTTCATCCACTCTTGAAGCATTTGCTATTATTAAATACTTTTTATCTTCAAGCTTGTATATAATCAAATCATCAATGAGTCCGCCCTGCTTATTCGGTAATTGACAGTACACAGCTTTTTTATCAACAAGTTTGGAAATATTTTGAGGAACAAGTTTGTTTAAGAAAGCTAAAGAGTCTTCTCCCTGAACAATAAGCTCTCCCATATGAGAAACATCAAACAATCCGACATTCTCTCTTACTGTCTTATGTTCTTCTATTATAGATGTATATTGAACAGGCATTTCCCATCCTGCAAAATCTACCATTCTTGCTCCAAGCGCGATATGTCTGTCGTGTAAAAAAGTTTGTTTTGTCATTACTAAAAACTCCCTAACATTTTTATTTTCGTGTATATACACATAACATGTCAAGATAATTTATTGCATATTCAGACCTTACGTTACATTTAGTTACAAAAGAGCAATTTTAGATATTTCAAATACTTTATTTATATATAAGATGTTTCAAGGGGATTATTATAAATGAAAATTAATGGGGAAATAGTTAATGCTGCCGTAAATGTAATCAAAAGAGAAGCCGGCATTGTATCAAAAGCAGAATCTGTTGTTGCGTCAAACCCTCTTCTTAAAATGCCCGCAAAGGATATTTTAATAAAAGAAGCCCCTGTCTTAATAAAACCGCTGACGGAAAGACAGGTTAAAAACATGAAACCAAGTGAATTTCAAGCATTATTAGAAAAAAGAACGGATATCCCTGATGAACTCAGAATTATTAAAGATTATAAAGGTGAAGTTAGGATTAAAACTCCTGAGCAATTATCATTTTATGATGAAATGAATAATATATTACTGCAAAAAAATGTAGACCAAAAAGTCAGGACAGAGCTTTTAAGAGATTTTTTATGGCATTCTCCATATAATTTAAAATACGCAATGAAAGTTTTACCAAGACTCATTGAAAAGGGGTACGATTTAGAATTTTTATCGAAAATCAGGTTTGATGAACATAACTATAAATTTGTCGAACAAATTTTAGAGAAAAAAGAAAGCTTGATTACTCCAAAAATAAAAGAATATGTAAACAATCAAATTAAGGCGGAATTAAAATATTATGAAAGTTCACGCAAGATAAAACCTGATGCGGAAGTAATAAAAGGGTACACAGAAACTATACAAGCAAGAACAAAAGAATACGAAGAAGATTTACTGTTGAATTTAATTCGTCATACAGACGGTAAGAATATAAAATACCTTGAAGACTGGAGCAAATGGGCGGATAAAATGCCGTTTAATTCAAGAGGCAGCTTAGGACTTACTTATAATACAGAAACTTTAAATTATTGGAATAAAGATACATTAAAAATACTTGAAGAATTTTCCGGTTTATCAGACCCTGCAAGACATACAAAAGATCTTTTAGAGGTTATCTCAAGAAGGGGACATGATTATAATTCACTAAAACAAATATTGGGAAACGAAAAAATAACCGAAAAAATGTTAGGAATTCTGGAATACAAAAATTATGCCAAGTTCAAAAACATTACTCTTGATAATTTTAATACTTTAACCACAGGAGAGAAAAAAGAATTTATAAATTCATATATATCAGCTCTCAGCATAAAAGATGCTCTGCCAAGAATCGGATATGACGTAGAAAGACTGAAAGAGGCAAACGGTTTTAATATACTTAAATCCAGATTCAAAATTTATGAACATTTTGACGAATCATCTATGGAAACATTCCAGAAATCATATTCTGAAACTTTAAGAAAAATGATAGAAAGCGTACCAGTTTCTGAGCGTAAAATTATTCATACAAAAGCAAATTGGGGTAACTATTCAAAAGCATATAGAGAAGAAAATCCGATTCCGACTCTTGTGGATGATTTGGATAAACTTCCTGTAACATATGAAGTTATTAACGGTAAAAAATATCCTGTCGCAGAGATTAATAATGACACAAATCTTGCAATCTCTTCTCACGTAACGTCTCCTGATGCAGTACTGAATATTCAGGCATTAGAATTTACTGACCCTAATGCAATATTATGTTTTGGTACAAAAGATATGAGAAAAGGTTCACTGCATTATTCTGCAAGCGGAAAAAGCTATGCAATAGCTGCAAAACCAAGAGACGGGAGAGATTTCTGGATACAAGCAGCTTATGATATTGATAGCGGAAATAATGCTTCAAAAAATATTGTTAATGTTGCAAAAACATATAAAGGAACAACCGGAAATTACTCACTAATCCCTGATTTAATCAAAAAAGAACTTGATTTATCTCAAAAAGAATATACCGCAAGGATGAGAAAACTTAGAGAATGCACTACTCTTGATGAAATCGGTAAAATTGATAAAGAAATGGAAAATGCAATCAGAAATGTATTAAATAATAACAAACTGTTTGAAGCTATTTTCAGACCGACACCTATGGGAGTCCTCATTCCGTCTGATATGCCTTTGTCATCGATTAATCAAAATGTTCTGGATTATATTGATTTAAGAGGACTTAAAATTATAAAAGTAAATGATGTATTCGCAAAAGCAAGAGAAGAAGCTCAGAAAAAAGAAGCAGAAAATTTAAAACACTTATTTACTAATTTAACTGTGTGAAAACTAATTCGGTACTAAATAAAAAATGAGGGTGTCTAAAAAGTTAAAATTCGCTTAATGTTGGTGGGTTC
>CAMORE010000068.1 GCA_946623365.1 uncultured Acinetobacter sp. | reverse complement strand
CTTTCTATTTGGACTTAACTATGCTTACTTATCTATTCTGCCTGCTATGAAGTTTTAGCATTTGCTTCTTTTACTTTTCTTTCAAAGTCTGCTTTTGCAGCTGCATCATCCTTGCCTTCTCCGACAATCTTTGGATGACATTCATCAGTGTATGTTCGGAGGTTGCCTTTTCTGCCATACCCGTATCTGCCGTTATTGGATTTTATTGATCCGCCTTTACCTTGTAGTTCTTTTTGTGATTTTTTCTTAACAGGATTGTCTTCATATTTGCAAGTAATTTTCTTTCCGTTAACTTCAATCTCTATTGTATCAGGGAAATCTAAGTGTGCCGGAATATCACCGCGTATTATACCTTTAAATTTGTCTTTGTGGAATACACCGTTTTCATCTGTAGCCAATGCTCTTTGCATAACCTTGATTGCACCATTTTTATCCCAAGGACTTATACCGGCTTTTTGTAATTCTTCAAATAAGCAAGGATACTTAGCTTTAACTATTTCGACCCAAGATTCTCCGCCTTCTCTGTCCCATTTGTGAGGAGGAATTACAATAGGTTTATCACCTGTCTTTGGCGGACATGTCGGACAATCGTCATCATCCTTTTTATCATCCTTCTTGTCATCGATTTTGTCGTCTTTTTTCTTTTCGACAGGCTTTTCTTTCAAGCATTCAGGAGCATCCTGAACAGCTTTTAGAAGTTCGATTTCATTCAAATTGCTTGAATTTCCTGCCTTTTGTGCCAAATAAGCTTTGAATGCAGTTCCATTCCATCCTTTTTCTTCGTTGAACAGCAAGGCTAACTGTTTTAATGCTTGTTTAATGACATCTTTACCTTTTAAGTCTGTTCTTGCATCCACATAGCTTGCAAATTCTTTATATGTCATTGTATGTAGTGTTTTTAAGCATTTATCTGTTGTTAAATATTCAAAGTTAAGGTTTAATACATTCTTTTCACTTGGACCGTATTCAAGCAGTCCTGCAGCGATACCTGTTAAAGCTCCGATTCCGGCTGCCTTTAAAGCATTTAATCCTATATGTTTTTTAGCTATCTCCGTAAATGGTGCTACTTCTGTATGATCTATATGAATTTTTACATTAGATGCTGTTTTAACCATTGATGCTGCACCTGAATCGATTAATTTTTGGAATTTTTCATCTACAATCAGTTCATTCAATCCGCTACCGACAAATTTAAAGTCTAAATCAAATGTAACATGGCTCTTTGGAGCAGAGCTAAATATTTGCGGAGCTTGAGTGAACAGTGCGACACTTGTTCCAAGCGCTCCTGCACCTGCACCTATCGTTCCGTCAAAGACTGTTTTTACAAAATTTTTACCTTCAACTTTGTATCCACAGAATTCTACTAATTGTTTTGTATCACGTTTTGATAATTCCAAGCCATTTTCATTAAAAGCAGATTGTAATGTGACCAACTCTGAATCAGCGCCATTTTCTTGTCTGCTTAATGTATTATCTGCTCCCACGTACTTTCCAACGAATGCTACTAGCTTTGATATATCATACTTGTCACCGTTCTTTATGACAAGCGGTCCGCCTTCTGGATAGCGTGGATCTACTAAATTCTCTATCATCATTTTGCCACTGGCATCAGTTTTGAATAGCGGACTTCTCTTTCCGATAGCTTTTGTCATGGCTTCTTTTGTTTGAGGTTCAACCGCTTTATTTTCAGCTCTGTTACCATATGCTTGAGCCTTTCTATATTTTTTCATGCCGGAATCTCTGCCGCTTAACCAGTTAAATGCATTAGCCCAGAAACTATGTCCTTTTCCGTTGAGAGCTTTCTTTAAATGTTTATCGGTGAGTTTACCGTCTTTACCGAATTTTTCTTCCAAAATTTCTTTTGCGTCTTTTTTAACATCTTTTGATTTTGTAGCATCTGATTTAGCAATAGCTTCCATAACTACCAATTTTGATTCTGTATCAATAGAGTATTTTCTCAAATTCTTTAATGCTTTTTTATATGTTTTGTCACCTTTAAAATCTTTTTCAACAGCTTCATATGCAGCTTGGGGAGACATCTCTTGAGCCCCTTCTACAGGTTCTCTTGATATCATGTCAATACCTCTGTATTGATAATATTTTTCAATTACTGTCTCGTATGGTGTTTTATTAGTTTTACTTTCACCTTCTGCCGGTTTTGAATCAGCTACGACAGATGAAGCATCATCATCTTCATCATCATCTTCAACAGCTTCTACTGTAGCCGGTGTAACGGCGTTATTATCTTTTTTTGCTTGTGCAGCGGAAGCTGATGACGAATATCCTAATAATGCTTTAATATCGTCTGTTTCTTTTTCAACCTCTGCAGCCAAAACTCTTGAGCCATTCAACAACTGTTGCAATGTTTGTAACTCTTGATCATCAATTTTACCATCATGAGTGTTTCCCTCATCAACACTCTCTGCCACAGTTCTTAAATCTTGTGATTGCAATTTTGAAATGTCAAATTTAATTTCTTGTCCCATAAAATTATTCCTTTTCCTCGTATTAATAAATCCTTAACTATATAAAGTAAATTTTAAATTTGAAATTGCTTAATTTGAAAAATTATCTTTACAATTCTTAACATTTACTATTCTACCCGACCTTATAGACAGATATGGTGCAGATAATACTTGATATTCTACATATTAAATAATAGTTCAATAAATGCAGCAAATAACATATTTTGTTACATCAGACTTTTGTATTCATATCTTTGCGTTAAATGTAATAACTGGTTTTTGTTAACTTACTTTCTTTTGTTTCTTTATTGTTTGAGGTAAGGAAATACATAATTATGCAACAAAAAAAAGAGATTTGTTTCATATAGGAAACAAATCTCTTTTTTATAAATTACTGTTCAATTTTTTTTAATGTTGGAAATGCTATAACATCACGAATTGTCGGAGAATTTGTCAATAGCATCACTAAACGATCAATACCCATACCCATACCGCCGGTTGGTGCTAATCCGTATTCAAGGGCATTAATATAGTCTTCATCTATCTCCATTGCTTCTTCATCACCATTAGCCTTAGCCAAAGCTTGAGCTTCAAAACGATGTCTTTGATCAATCGGATCTGTTAATTCTGAAAAAGCATTTGCAATTTCCCAACCGTTTACACGAGTTTCAAAGCGTTCTGTAAGTCTGTCATTATCTCTGTGAACTTTAGCCAGCGGTGATATTTCGCGAGGATAATCAATAATGTGAACCGGTTGAATTAAAGAAGGCTCAACTTTTTCTTCAAATACAGCTTCTACAATTTGTCCCCAGTTCATTTGTTCATCTACTTCTACGTGGAGTTCTTTTGCTTTTTCATACGCTTCTTGAGCTGTAAAGAACTCTCCGAAATCAATGCCTGTTTTTTCCTTTATACCGCCTATCATTGTCTTTCTGTCCCATGGCGGAGTTAAGTCAATTAAATTATCACCATACTGAACTTTTGTAGTACCTAAAACTTCTTGTGCAACATATGCAACCAGATTTTCCGTCAAAGTCATCATTTCATTGTAATCAACAAACGACTGATAAAGCTCAATCATTGTAAATTCTGGATTATGACGTGTATCAATACCTTCATTTCTGAAACATCTTGAAAGTTCAAATATCTTGTCACTAAGACCGCCTACCATAAGTCTTTTTAAGTGGAGTTCAGGAGCAATTCTCAACGTCAAATCCATGTCTAAAGCATTATGATGAGTGATAAAAGGACGCGCATTTGCACCGGATGCCTGAGTATGAAGCATCGGAGTTTCAACTTCGATAAATCCTTGTTTAAATAAGTATTCACGAACTTTCTGTATTATTAAACTTCTTTTTCTTAATGTATCACGAGTAGATTCATTAACAATCAAGTCTAAATATCTTTGACGATACTTCGTTTCAGTATCTGACATGTTATGATAAGACTTTAATTGTTCCAATTTTTCTTCGCTTATTTGTTTATTAGGAAGCGGTAACAGTGATTTTGAAAGAATTTTAAAATCAGTTGCTTTTATAGAAAGCTCACCTCTCGGAGTTCTTCTAATAGTACCTGTAAAACCCAGAATATCTCCTATATCAACAAGTTTAAGAGTCTTGACCATTTCAGGATCCATGTTTTCTTTGTGTGAGAAAATTTGAATTTTTCCCGTCGTGTCCATAAGATCAATAAACATACCTGTATTTCTTATCGCCATGACTCTGCCGGCAACAGAATATTTATCATCGGTTTCTTCTCCTGAAGGTAAATCTTTATATTTTTCTTGAAGGTCTGATGCATTTGCATTTTTTTCAAATACATACGGATACGGATTAATACCTTTATCTGCAAGATCAGCCAGTTTTTGTATTCTGTTTTGTCTTATTTGTTCTTTTGCTGAATTGATAGGTTTAATTTGTTCTGATGTTGTCATTATATCGTCCTCTTATGTTTTAAATTAATATTTATATTAATCATGTTACCATAAACATTTTGTGATAACATGTGATTATATGAAGATTTTACCACTGGTTAACGGAATAAAAAACGATATTAACATATCAAGTAAAAGATTAAAAAATGCTACCCTTGAAGGATATAACATAGGAAGCAGAACTGCAAAAGTATATAATCAAAATTCATTCCGTAAATATTTAAATATTACGCGTAGTGTCGGAAACAAGGTTGTTAAAGGTACCACAAAAGAGGAGCTTCCGTATTTAGCAGGTGCAATCGGAATGCTTCTTCCGCTACCTTTAATGAGTCCTATAATGCTCGGCATAGGTTTTATACTCAGATTCTCAATTTCTGATGAATCGTTTACTAACGATACAAAACTCAGAGATAAGAAATAGGCAAATTTTTAACCGCAAAATTTAATATGAACCTATTATTCATATTAAGCAACTATCTCAAGTCCCTTCGCTCTTTTGTTGAGTAATGAAACCGCAGCTTGAGAATTTAAAAATTCCAATGCTCCCATAAAACTCTTTTTAGATGTTAAACCTTCTCTTGCTTCACGCATTGTAGATTGAATTTGTCTTGCAGATGCTTCTTCTTGATATTCTTTATATTGATTTACAGCGGCGGGAGATAAATCTTTCTGCGGGAATCCGACTTTCTCTGCTTCACTTTCGATTGTTTCAACAAATTTGTCGAGAGGTGATACTTTTTCTTCAACAGCAGTAACAACATCTTCGGATGTATTTTTAACTTCTTGCGCTGTTTGTGTAAATATTTTAGCAAACGGATTTTTACTTTGAACAACAGACTCTCTTGCAATGTTCATGATGTCAGCTTGAACATCACCGGTCATGACATCAGATCTTTCTTTCGCTCTTCTGAAAATAAGTTCTTTTAGCGCTTCTGCTTCTTTTCTGTTTACGTATGAGTTTAATTGGTAATTCATATTTCTTTCTCTTTATAACTCTTATACATATATAAAAACAAAAATGTAAAGAAAATTGACAAAATTGTATATACTTTTTATATAATTGTTACATATCTTAACATTTTTTACTTTTTTTGTTAATTGCTTGTAACAATACGGGGCGTAAGACGTAAAACTCCTTGATATAATCATTATAACATATATTACATAAAATTTCATTTGTATTTTTTAATATTTTATTGTACAATAATGTTGCTATTTATATTTCGGCTAGTGTAAAATCTTAACAGGAAGGATTAAACCGACCTGTTTTCTTTTGGGAAAGTTACAATAAAATCAGCACTACCAATTCTCTGAACCATAATCTTTATATTTATCTATTATTTTTTTATGAGCTGATATTATTTTATTAAGTTGGTTTTGTTCTCTTTTATCACTTATTGTACTTATTATTGCACTATAGTGTATGACCTCTTCTTTTAACTTTCTTATCCGATGCTTTATATTTTCATTTAGAATAAATATTTCTCCACGATAATCACAAGAATCAGGAAGTTCTGCAAATGGTGATGACGGATACATACAACAAACTTCAGGCTTGTTTAAATTAGTACATAAGTTATTTTTTAGAAACTTACAAGCGTAAATTCCATCAACTGCATTTATCGGATATAGCATTGACAAAAATTCATCATCCAATGTTTTTTTTCCGTCCCAATATAGAATTCTGTTTTCTAAATCAAGTCTGATATTTTGGCAGCATGCTCCGCATTGATTACATAAATCTTTATTCATAAAAATAATTATACATTTAATATAGGATGTGTAAAATATATAAAATGTAATATGATAAATGTATATTAAAAATAGGAGAATAAATAATGAAAAAATTGGTTTTAACTTTAAGTCTGATAGCAGCTTGTACCGGTATTGTATATGCTGATGGAAATGCATTTACACCTTTAGATTTTAATGATACCGCTTACGGAACATCATTATCCAGCGGAAGCAACAGTTCCTCTGCAAGCTCAGCTGCTACTGAAGAAGCGATTGGAAACGGTAATATACAAAATGCAATTCAACAATTGGATAATGCACAAATTGATATTAGAAATGAACTGTTAAATATAAAAACAAAATTTGCAGATGTAGATGCTCAGTATAAATTGGTTAAAACAGAAAGAAATGCATTAAAAAAACAAGTAAGAGCAGTAGAAAGAAGAATTAGAGAGATTGACAAAGCTAAGGAAAAAATCAGACAAAATATGCTGTAGTCTTTAATTCTGTTTAAAATTTGAAGGGTGCCATTTATGGCACCCTTATTGTTTATTAATTATTTGATTTCATTTTGTTTTAACGGAGGCGGAGGAAGAAGTTCCTTTCTGCGATTATCAAATTTTTTCCTGCCTTCCTTTTTCATGTTTTTTAACGTCTTTTTTTGGTCCTTAGTTAATATTGCTTCAAAGTCTTTCATGTTTTGCTGTCTTATTTCTTTAGCCTGTTTTTCTAAGACTTTTAAATCATTATCTATTGCAGTTAATTTTTCTTCTTGAGCTTGTACAGTTAATTTTGAATTTCTGACAGCTTCAGCTTCTTGTTTTTTAGCTCTTATATCTCTCATAACAGGTTCAATTTTAGCGTGGCTGCTTTTTCTTAGCTCTCTTGCTTTTAATTTTTGGACTTCTGTCAGCCCAAGTTTTTGTTCAAAAGCATTTTCATGAGCTTTTCTGATTTTACGAATTTGTTCTTGTGACGGCATTTTAGGCAGATTTTTTTCTATACCTGCATCTTTTTGTAAAACATCAGGTTTTGCAATTTTTTCATTTGCGTTTGCTACACCTGATAAAATGCACATAGCACATGTAATAATTAATAGCTTTTTCATATCTTTTTTACCTTTCTTTAAATTAAATCACTTAATACAGCAGCAAGTTCTTTTTTAGCATTGAAGATTCTTGATTTTATAGTCCCTACCGGACAATTCAACTTTACGGAAGCTTCCTCGTATGTATATCCGTATATTTCACATATTAAAATTACTTCTTTAAATTTTGGTTTTAAATGTTCAACTGCATTAATGATTCGTTTTTGCCTTTCTGTAGTAATTACGTTGTCTTCTGGAGTTCTTTTTCTATCACGCAGGTTAACAATGACATCTTCGTCTGCAGTACAATTTTGTTCATTTTTTACCACCGATGATTTTAAATAATCCTTAGAAGCATTTTTAGCAACAGTATTAACCCAACTCTTGAGCGAGCCGCGTTCTTCATACTTGTCAGCATTTTTCCATAACTTAATATAAACTTCTTGTTCTATATCTTCGTTATCACGTTTTGTTATCAGTCTGATAATATTTTTTATATTTTGTTTATTTGTTTTAATCAGTTCTTCGAAGTTCATTAATCTACCATTAATAATCCGTCTGAGTCAACAGGAAAGCCTAAATCTTCAGCAGAAAGAGTATTCCCGTATTTTAATGTATCCATTAAATCGTCATCATTCAGCGCCCAACCTGTAACTGAAATAACTGAAAACATTAAAAACATAATTGCACAAGCAGCTCTGAGTCTCGCTGTGCGTGTTTTACGTTTTGCGTAATAATACAACTTAACTTCATCAAGAAGAGAAGAAACTTTCTGCTGTTCTTCATATTCCCGCCTGCATTCTTCACATTCTTGAATATGTTTTTCCAGTTCTTCTTGAGAAGATGTTGAAACAAATAATTCTTCGTATTTAGAGCATTTATTTTTCATATCGACCTCACTACTATTATAACGAAATGAAAAATATTTTGTTCATTTTTATTCTTCAAATATTTAAATTCAGCAATATTAAATATTTGCACTTTCTAAAGGTTGATCTAAAGATCGTATTGAAACATCAACTTCATTCGGGAAAACACTTGTCATATGATGTACAAAATCATTAGTTGAACTTACCCAGAAAATTGGAGATGTTAGAATTCTTGTGCTATAACCGTTTACCGGCGGAAGTTTGAACATAACAGGGTCATCACCATGGTGTTTTGCCAATATATTTTTTATTCCGCATAATTCTTCGTATTTTACTTCACGTTTTAGATTTACCGTAACAATATTAGCATTGTCCACAGATTTGACAGAATCAATAAGAACAGATATTGAATCTTCGCCACGATGTTGAACTTTTCCGGTTATTATAACTTTTTCATCTTGCACTAATATTTCACCATATTCCTGAAGCTTTTTATGAAAACAAACGCAGTCAACTTTTCCTGTTAAATCTTCTAATGTAACAAACCTAAGAAATTTTGACGGGTCTTTTTTTGTCGGAATCTGTCTGGTTGCCGTAATCAGACCGCATATTGTAACTTCAGCTTCTTCCTTTTGTTCAGCAAGTTCCGAAACGTTATGTGTCTTTAGGAATTGCATTTTATCTCTTATTGAAAAAAGAGGGTGTGATGTGACATAAAAACCTAAAAATTCTTTTTCCAAAAGCTGAATTTCTTTATCGGTATATTCTTCATCACTACCTATTAATTGATATTGAGCATTTGAAAATTCATCATCTCCGCCTAAGGCAGCAAAAAGACTGACCTGTCCCATTGCTTTATCTTTCGCTTCTTTTGAAGTTACATCAAGTATATGCTCAATATTTTCAAAGAGCTGTTTACGACTTTTTTCTATGTTTGAAAATGCTCCTGATTTAATTAAGCCTTCAAGAGATTTTTTATTAACGTATTTTGCATCAACACGTTTACAAAAATCAAAAATACTCTTAAAATCCCCGTTTTCTTCTCGTTCTTTAATAATTGCCTCAACTACAGGAGCGCCCACACCTTTTATTGCAGCCATACCGAAACGTATATTATCACCATCCGGTGCATACTCTAAATATGACTTATTTATATCCGGTGCAAGTACTTTGCTTCCGTATTTTTGAGCCTCTTCAATATACAACTGAGTTTGGTCCTTATTATCAGAAACACTGGACAACAAAGCTGAAAAATATTCAACAGGATAATGGCATTTTAAATATGCAGTTTGATAAGCAACAAATGCATATGCAGCAGAGTGCGACCTGTTAAAGCAATAAGAAGCAAATGCCAGAATTTGGTTAAATAATTTCTCTGCATCCTCTTTTTTCATATCATGTTTTGCAGATGCTTCAATAAATTTACCCCTTTGCTCTTCCATTGTTTTAAGGTCTTTTTTACCCATCATACGACGCACCTGATCAGCTTGACCGAGTGAATAATCGGCAAGGACTTGGAAAACCTGCATAATTTGCTCTTGATATACAATTGTTCCGTACGTATCTTTTAAAACAGGTTCTAGTAACGGGTGAGCATACGTTATAGCCTGCTGTCCATGTTTTCTTGCCACAAAATCATCAACCATGCCTGATCCAAGAGGCCCCGGACGAAATAGTGCAACCAAAGCGCCTAAATCTTCAAACACGTCAGGTTTTAAACGTTTTACAAGGTTCATCATTCCTTGAGATTCAAGTTGAAATACACCGATTGTTTCACCTTTTACAAGCATATCATATGTTGGTTTATCATCCAGCGGAATATGATTTATATCTACATCAATACCACGATATTTTTTTACCATTTTTACCGTTTTTGTAATCATGGTTAGGTTTCTTAAGCCTAAAAAGTCCATTTTCAAAAGGTCAAGAACTTCTGTTGCTTCATGCTTAGGATAGCCTGTTTGAACAATACCGTCTTTAGAAGGCTGAACAGGAAGAATAGTATCTAAAGGAGCGTGAGATATAATTACACCGGCAGCATGAGTACCAGTACCGCATTTAAGCCCTTCTATTGCAACAGCCATATCCACCCAGCGTTTAAAGCTTATAACTTTTCCTGTGTCAGGATTTGTTATCTGAAAATCTTCATCATAAAGTTGTTTAAACTCAGAGGTTCCTTCTGATTGAATAATATCTCTTAGCCATTCTGCTTTTGGATTTGTTGCTCTTGCAACATCTAAAGCAGGTTCAATTAATCCTGTAATTCTGTTACTTTCAGTAAACGGAACTTGCAGAACTCTTCCGACTCCTTTAAACGCAGCTTTTGGAGCATAAGTAGAAAATGTTATAATTTGACAAACCTTATCTTCACCATACTTTTGTGTTACATAATCAATTACTTCACTTCTTCTATCAATACAAAAGTCTATATCAATATCAGGCATGGTGAAACGTTCGGGATTTAAAAATCTTTCAAACAACAGCTTATGATAAATAGGGTCTATATCCGTAATCTCAAGAGCATACGCAACAACCGAACCTGCTGCTGAACCTCTTCCGGGACCTACAGGAATATCATGAGTTTTTGCGAAGTGAATAAAATCCCAAGTTATCATGAAATACGCAGGGAATCCCATTTGATTAATTACACCTAATTCATATTTAGCACGTTCCACTATTGAATCAGGAACAGGATCTCCGTATCGTTTTTTAAGTCCCTCAAAAACAATATGCTCAAGATAATTTTCTATACCTTGAATATATTTTGCTTCTTCAATAACATCTTCTCTATTTTCTGTTTTATTTTTCTTTTTTAATCTTTCAATAATTTTTTCGTCAACATCATCTGATGTAAAAATAAACTCATCCGGAACATCATAATGCGGCAACGGAGCATTATGAAGTTCTATCTCAACATGACATTTATTGCAAACTTCTTCTGTATTTGC
>CAMORE010000067.1 GCA_946623365.1 uncultured Acinetobacter sp. | reverse complement strand
ATGCTCAACTAAAGACCAAATCAAAGATTTTTGCACCGGATTCTACAGAATTCGGAAGTGAACAAAATTCGCATACAAGTGCTATTACATTGGGTATGCCGGGGGTTTTGCCTGTTTTAAATAAAGAATGTGTAAACATGGGAATTTTACTTGGTCTTGCTTTAAATTGTGAAATTCCGAACAGATGTAAATTCGACAGAAAACAATATTTTTATCCGGATTTACCAAAGGGTTACCAAATATCACAATACGATGAGCCTATTTGTGTAAATGGTTGGTTAAATGTAAAAGGCAAAAGAATCGGAATTACTCGTGCACATTTAGAAGAAGATGCCGGAAAATTAGTTCACGTCGGTGCGGCAGGAATCAATGGTGCCACTTACTCTCTTGTTGATTTAAACAGAGCAGGAACTCCATTATTGGAAATCGTATCAGAACCTGATATGCGTTCAAGTGAAGAAGCAAGAAATTACATGGAAGAGCTTCGTAACATCGTTCGTTATTTAGGTGTATGTGACGGTAATTTAGAAGAAGGCTCTATGAGATGTGATGCTAACATTTCTATTATGCCAAAAGGCTCTGATAAATTTGGTACGAGAGCGGAAATTAAGAACGTAAACAGCTTCTCAGCTCTTCAAAGAGCAATTGAATATGAAATTGACAGACAAATAGAGATTGTTGAAGATGGCGGCGAAGTTGTTCAAGAAACACGCCTTTGGGATGATAATTTAAAAGAAACCCGTTCTATGAGGGGAAAAGAAGATGCTCACGATTATAGATATTTCCCTGAACCTGACTTAATGCCATTAGAAATCTCAAGAGAATGGGTTGAAAATATCAGGAAAACAATGCCTGAACTTCCTGAACAGAAAAGACAAAGATACATGGGTTTGGGTTTAAGTGAATACGATGCAAGTGTTATTGTTGAACAAATGCCTTTAGCGTTATTCTTTGACAAAACACTGGAACTCGGTGCTAACCCTAAGACAGCAGTAAACTTTATAATGGGTGAAATAGCAGCTTATTTAAAAGAAAATAAAGTTGAAATCAACGAAACAAAATTAACTCCTGAAAATTTAGCAGAGTTAATTGCTTTAATAGAAAAGGGAACAATTTCAAATAATATCGGTAAACAAATTTTAGTGGAAGAGATGATAACAAAAGGTGAAAAAGCTTCTGCAATTGTTGAAAAGAAAGGTTTAAGCCAAATATCTGATGAAGGTGCAATAAAAGAAATAGTTGAAAAGATTGTAAATTCTCATCCTGCTGAAATAGAATCTTATAGGAACGGTAAAACAAATCTGTTAGGTTTCTTTGTCGGTCAGGTTATGAAAGAAACAAAAGGAAGAGCCAATCCGAAAACGGTTAACGAACTTGTAAGAAAAATGTTAGAAGGTTAGATATTAAAAAAGTCCGGTATTAAACCGGACTTTTGTTTAGATACATATAAATTGTTGTATAATTAGAACATGAAGCTTATAATTGATGAATTAACTGAAGAAAAAAGATTAGACGCATATCTTGCAGAATGTTTGCAAGATTTTTCACGTTCAAAAATTCAATCTGAGATTAAATTAGGGAACATAAAGGTTAATTCTAAAGAGTCAAAATCATCATACATAATAAAATGCGGTGATGTAATTGATTTTGATATTAAAGAAGATTCTTTAAAAATAGAACCGGAAGAGATAACGCTTGATATAATATATGAAGATGAAAATATGCTTGTCGTAAATAAACCTTCAAATATGCTGACTCATCCTACTGCAGCAGAAAGAAGCGGAACTCTTGTAAATGCACTGTTATATAAATACGGTGAAAATCTTTCCGATATTAACGGTGACTTCAGAAGAGGAATATTACACAGATTGGATAGAAATACATCAGGACTTTTAATGGTAGCTAAAAATAATGATACGCATGAATTTTTAGTTGAAAACATGAAAAAAGGGAATGTTACAAAAAAATACTTGGCTTTTGTTAAAGGAATTATAGATGAAGATGTCTTTACAATAAACAAGCCGATAGGAAGAAATAAAAACCAGCCGCAGAAAATGTGCATATCAGAATACGGAAAAGAAAGCGTATCAATTGTAAGAGTAATAGAAAGATTTAAAGATGCTACACTTATTGAAGTTCAGCTTGTAACAGGTAGAACACATCAAATAAGGGTTCATCTATCGTCCATAGGTCATCCGGTGTACAATGATACTTTGTATGGTTTTGGAAAGATGAAAATTAAAACAGAAGAACAAGTTTTACAATCTTATAAACTTTCATTCCCAAAACCTTTTGACGGTGAGATACTGTCCTTTGAAATACCAATGGATGAAAAATTGAATAAGATATTACAATTCTATAAGAATTTAGCCTAAACAACCAACATTTAATAACTTATAATTATAAATATTTTGAAATCCTTTTGTATTCATTCTTTAAATGCAGTTTAGAGATGTTTGATTGTATAAAATCCCAAGGAAGTTCCTCATCAGTTTGGTATCCCTCAATTGCTTTTGATATATCAATATTTAATTTTTTTAATGCTGACTTATATGCCCCGATTTTACCGCCATTTTTATATACTTCAATAAGCAGCGGAGTAATTCTGTCATCTGAGCGAGATAAAACAGTTTGCCAATAATCCCATTTTGCACTTGAAAACTTAGAAGATATTCCTAGTTTTGCCAGTTCTTTTTCCAAGAATTTTTGCTTTTTCTCTAATGATTTTGTATCTTCTCTTTTTGCCCACTGAAGCGGAGTTTGAGGTTTTGGGACAAAAGAAGAAAATGAAAATTCTATATTAAATCCTTTATTTTGTTCTTTTATTTTTTTTGCAAGATTCAAAAATTCTTTTATATCATCATCTTGTTCAAACGGAATACCTATCATAGAATAAATTTTTAAACCCTTTAATCCGTTTTCTCGTGCTATTTTTACCGCTTTTAAAATTTGTTCTTCTTTTAAGTTTTTATTCAAAAATTTTCTTAAGCGTTCACTGGCTGCCTCAATTGCTATTGTAGAATGTTTTTGTCCGCCTTTAACTAGAATTTGTATTATCTTTGGAGTTATGGCATCGGTTCTCAAAGAAGAAATGCCTAATTCAATGTTTATACCGGATTCAATTTTATTATCAATATAATCCAGTATTCTCTCAAAATCAGGATGAGCACTTACTTGTGCTCCAAGTAATGCTATTTTATTTGTATGTTTTAAACCTAAATCAATAGCTTTAATTATTTTTTCGTATTCATAATGTCTAAAAGGCAAATTTGTATATGAAGCAGTACAAAAACTGCACCTGTTCATACAGCCTCTTGCGACTTCTATAATAAAAGTATCCTTAAAATAACTGTTTTCGCTAAGAATTGGAGTATATATTACATTATCCAAACTTACAGTAGCTTTATTAACGCTGCTATTTGGTATATAAACTCCTTCAAGAGTAGAAAGTTCTTTTAAAATTTCTTGTTTAGTTTTTTTTGATTTTAGTATTGTTAGTATTTTTTCAAAAATAACTTCTCCATCTCCAAGAATCAGAAAGTCAAAAAATGCTTCATACGGTTTAGGATTTGTTGTTATAACAGGGCCTCCCGCAAAAATCAGCGGATAGCTGTCATCCCTTTCTTTTGAATAAAAAGGGATTTTTAATTTTTCCATAATTTCCAAAACACCTAAATAATCAAAATCAAAAGATAACGAAAACGCTATAGAATCAACATTTTGTGAATTAACATAAAGTTTATCCGTAGACACTCTAACAGCATTAATTCCGCTAAAAGTGTCGGCAATTTTGTACAACCACATATAACCGAGAGAAGAAAGTGCAAATGCTTCTATAGCAGGATATGCCATTACCAAATTATATTCACCGGTATTAGAATTATATAATTTTTTCATAGGTTTTTATATGATATGTTGCGGCATTGCCTTTGCGCCTTTGTCCAAACGCTTTTGGAGTTCACCTGATGGCTCATAGAATGGTGAAACCGTCATAACTCTTGCTGCAATATCCGGATAATGATAAATAAATTTTAATTCACTTTCCGTTAGAGGCTTTTGTGTATGTACGTTAGCATAACGAGCAAGTTCAAGAATGTTTCTGGCTTCGTTCTCATCTTTAAATTCGATTTCAAGCTTATTATAGACATTCCTAAAACCTTTAATTCCTCCGTACTCGCCGGTTGTAATCATTCTTCCGGTTTCAATAATTTCAGGTTCACCCCTTCCGAGTTCTTCAAAATCATAAAGTTCGTAGTTTCTTCTGTCTTTTAAAGCTCCGTCTGCGTGAATTCCTGATTCGTGTGCAAAAGCATTATCGCCTACTGCCGGCTGATTAATAGGAATTGGCAATCCAAAAGCGTATGCTGTATATTTTGCAAGTTTCCAAGATTTAGATAAATCAATATTTTCATCAACTAAATTTTTATTTTTAAACCCTGCAGACTTCATACAAGCAAGAAGGCAAGAAACCAAATCCGCATTTCCTGCTCTTTCTCCCATTCCGTTAATTGCAGTATTTATGTACGCATCTTGACCTGCTTCCACTGCTGCTAATGCTCCTTGCACAGAGCAGGCAACTGCCATGCCTAAATCATTATGAAAATGCATTTCAATTGGCATTTGAGTTTCTTTTGCTATTGTATAAATTCTGTGATAAGTTGTATGCGGATCCTCATATCCTAACGTATCGCAATATCTGAAACGGTATGCTCCGCATTTTTTCGCTTCCTTTGCCAATTTTATTAAAAATTCTATATCACTTCTTGAAGCATCTTCTGCATTTACGCCGATAATTTTTGCCCCCTTGTCAATAGCACATTCTACCGCTTCGCATGTCATTCTTAAAATATCATCTTTTGTTTTTTTACCAAGATATTTGCCTTGTATCATCTGATCGGAAGTAGACTGGGACAGGTTGCAATTTTCTAACAGCGGACAATTAAAAAATGACTGTTCTACATCTGAAACAATAGCTCTCATCCAGCCTGATAATTTTGTTTTTGTAATAACTCCGCGTTTTACCAGTTCCAAATTAGCATTTAGATAATTCAGTTCGTGCATTGTGGTCGGGAATCCAAATTCAGATTGCGTAATACCCATATCATCCAACATTAAATTAATTATTGTTTTTTGTAGTTTTGCAAGTCCGAGTCTTGAAGTTTGAACCCCATCTCTGTTAGTTACGTCAACAAAATATATCTTTGGCATTTTTTATTCCTTATATTTGATTTGTATTCAGCTAGATTATAACACAAATTACGTCGAGAAGTCTTATATATTTTATAATTATCATTGGTTAAGCTCAATTATTGGCAGATTGTATTCTTGAGCAAGCTTTTCAACTTTCGGATCATAATTAATTGCGGTTGTCTTGACTCCCGATTTTATACCTATAACGTTTGCATGAAATCGCATTGCAATTAGATATTCCAATCCTGAAATCAGTTCTATTATTTGATTGATACTCATATTTGATTTTAATTCAACATCTTGAATTCCGTTTTCTTTTAAGTACTCTATAAATTTTATACAAGGTTTGATATCAATACTATCTTGTAACGATATAACAAATACCTTTTTATCGTAAAATTTTTCTGCTACTTTATGAGCAAGCGATTTTAAAAATTCATCGCTTAAAGTCTTATAATCACGTAACTGAATTCCTACTCCTTGTTTTATTTCATTGTTTGGAACATCAATGGAAAAAACAGGATCATTTACTAAATCCGATTGGATTCCCCAGCTCGATAACAAATCTTGTGACTTTTTATCTCTTACCGATACAGAACTTGCCATCTTTAAGGCAAATTTTGTTAAAATTATACCAATTATTGATTTAATAGGTCCTATTCCTTGTGCATAAATTCGGACCTCTTTTCCTAAAAGCAATGCTGTATATATTACTATAAGATAATATAGAAGGCTCTTTAAACTTGTTACATCCTGAAGTAAACTTCCTCCTCCGGATATTAAAACATCAGCTTCTTTAATTGCAGGGAAAAAGCTTAACATAGAGCAAGAATCTACTTTATGCAGAACCTTCGTTTTTTCCGGATTTGATGAAATAAGGGTAATTTTTTCAGCACCTTCTTTTTTTAATTTTTGTGTTAAAACTCTTGCAACAGCTTCGTCACCAAAATTATCAAATCCTATGTAGCCGGATACTACATACTTCATATTTGAAAATTCTCCATTACATTTTTTAAATACGGAATAGATGGAATTGCACCATAATTTTGTGTTTGCAAACCTGATACAACAGCTGCGAATTTTGTTGCATCAGATGGCGTATAACCATTTACAACAGCATATAGGAATCCGCCGTTAAAAACATCACCTGAAGCAGTTACATCAACAGCTTTGGTTGTATTATAAAATTCCGTAAAACTTATATTACCTTTATACCCCGTATAATACCCGTTATCAATATGAGATTTTATAACAACAATTTTTGCTCCTTTGTCCCAAAAATATTTCATTGCTTTATCAACGGAATCTATATCATATAATCTTACCGCATCACTTTTTAAACTCAAAAATACAATATCCGTATAATCAATAATCTCATCAAACAGCTCTTTTGTATCTTCCGAATTCATAAAACACGATGTGTAATTGGGATCATAAGCAGTAAGAACTTCATTTTCTCTTGCTATTCGAAAACTTTCTCTAACAAGCTCTCTTGCACTTGCACTCAAAGACTGAACTATACCCGTTGAATATATAAGTTTTAATGTTTTAATTTTACTTTCCGGCAAATCGTCTATATTAAGTTTTGTAGCAGCAGTCTTTCTTTTATAATAAAGAAGTTCTTTTTTTGTTTGGGTGTTTGCTAAAATATACATCCCGTTTTGTTCATCATTTGTTTTTATTAAAGAAGTATCAATATGTTCTTTCTGTAAACTTGACAGTATAAACTCACTAAAACCATCATTACCGACTTTTGTTACATATGCAGTCTTTCCTCCCAACCTTGCAATTGCCACTGCTGTCGTAACAGTATCCCCTCCAAAATATTTATTTAGAGTTGAACTTTCAGCTAAGCTACCGTTTGAAGATAATTCTATTAAGCATTCCCCAATTATTGCAATATCTATTTTTTGCTCGTCCATTTTTCATAACCTTTTATTTGTTTAAGAATATCCTTAGTACGTGCCGTTATAACTTTTGGTTCAAACCCTTGATAAAAGTCTCTTCCTACACCTACAGCAACGGCACCTGCTTTTATATATGTGACGACTTCATTAAGTTTAATATTACCCATTGGCAATAATTTTAAAAACGGCATTTGTCTTAAAATATCTTCTATATATCTTACTCCGCCTAAAGCTTCCGTCGGGAAAATTTTAATAAGCGGAATTCTTGATTTCCAAGCATTATAAGCTTCATTTGCAGTTGTTGCACCTGCGATAAACGGAACTCTTTTATTTTTTGATATCTTAATTAAGCTCATTTGGAAAATAGGAGATGAAAACATTTCAGCCCCGCTTTCAAAAGCGGCATCTGCCTGTAATGATGTAATAATTCCTCCGGCACATACATGAGCAAATTTTGAAACTTCTTTTATTGCGTCATAAATTGACGGATGTTCAACATTCATTTCGACAATTCGAATCCCGCCTTCTACCAAAGCTCTTGCTGTTTGTATTGCATACTCAGCATCAGTGCATCTTATTATCGGATAAATCTTATCCTCTGCTATCATTTGAATATAATTTTCACTCATTTGTATGTGTCCTTTTTCCCCAAAATATTATATCATAAAATCAAAGTAATTAAGTTTAAGGATTCTTATGAAAAATTTTAAATTTCTTTTTTATGCATTTGTAATTTTAATAACTCTTTTGATAACAACAGTCCTTTCGTATTCCGTTTTAGAACCTAAAGCATACGATTTTCTGATGAAAACAACCGTAACACAAAAATTACCGTTTGATAATAAGAAAAATGTATACGGACACGATAATGTAGTTCTTGTAATGATTGATGATAAATCTATTGAAAAATATCGCTGGCCTTGGAAAAGAGATTTGAACAATAAAGTGCTTAAGTATTTTCAAGAGTACGCTAAACCCAAAGTTTTAGTCCACGACTTCGCTGTCGTAAATTTGGACATTGATAATCCGGAAGCAGATAAACGATTTTTTGATACTCTAAGGAGCATGGACAATATTATAGAAGGATGTTTACTTTCTACTTCGGAATACAAAAATAAAGAACAAGGCAAGGAATATGATAAATTTTTTACATCAAAATACAGTTTAAAAAATGTCGATATTAAAACAAACATGCCGGTTCTTTATGAGAGCATCAGGATTGCCCCGAAACCTTACATTGATTCTGTAAAATACAGTGACTCTATCATGATGGTGCCGGGATTTTTTGATAACGGACTGTCTATAGCTCTTGGCGATGAAACATGCAGAACTCATGAATATCTGGTTAATTATAAAGGCAATATATTAGCCTCAGTTGCAATGCGTACATTTCTACTATTAAAAAATAATCCAAAAATTGTTATTAATAATACAAATTTTGAATTTCCGGAATTGAATTACAAAATAAATCTGATAAGAACTCCGTATCAATTAATCGTTCCCATAAAATTTTATAAAAGATATAATACGGGCTATTCTCACAAATACTATTCAGCAGTTGATATAATGGATTCTTATGACTTATTGAAAGCTGGCAAAAAACCGAAAATAGCTCCAGCAGAATTTAAAGATAAAATTGTTGTTTATGGTGCTAATGCTACAGCAGGAAATGGTCTGAATGACACAAAAAAAACACCTATGGCACTAGAAACATCAGGAACAGATATGCAAGCTACATCTATAGACAATCTCATACACAATGATTTTTTAAAAGTTATGCCTTGGTGGGTTAATTTTCTTATATCTTTAATAAGTATGTTTTGTATTTATTATTCAATTAAAAAATTTGATTTGATTAAGGCGGTCGGAAATGCATTAAGTATTATGCTGGTTATTCTGGTAATTGTTTTTATCTCTTATTATAACGGCATAGTAATCTTATCCGTTACTCCAATAATTTTATGCATTTATACAATATTAATTACTTATATTAACAGGTATGTTACGGAAGAGGGTAACAAACGTAAAGTTACAAATGCTCTCGGTAAATACATGTCGGAAGATGTTATGAAAAAAGTTATTCAAAATATTGATAATCTTGGGTTAGGAGGGAAAAAGGCAGAAGTCACCGTTCTGTTTTCTGATATAAGAGGCTTTACATCAATGTCAGAACAAATGTCTGCTCAAGATGTTTCAAAATTACTTAATGAATATTTTTCTGAAATGGAACCAATTGTTACAAAATATAACGGCATAATAAATAAATTTATAGGCGATGCTGTCATGGCAGTTTTTGGGGAACCTATTCAGGATGAAAGCCATGCACTTAACGCCGTAAAGTGCGGATATGAAATGCTTAAAAAAGTAGAAGAACTGGATAGAAAATGGCAAGAGGAAGGAAAACCTGTCATCAGAATAGGTATAGGTATTAATACAGGAGATGTATTTATAGGGAATATCGGATCCGAAAAACGTATGGAATACACTGTTATAGGAGATACCGTAAACCTTGCAAGTCGTCTTGAAAGTTATAATAAAACATATAAAACTCAAATACTTATTAGTTCATCTACATATAACGTGTCTAAAGAATTTATTGAAGTAAATGAGATTTCCGATGTAGAAATACGAGGAAAGGCTCAAAAAATGAATATCTACGAAGTAATTAACGTAAAATTATAATATGATTCCGGTCTGAATAAACATAATCTTGACTATAAAAAATTTATAGTTAAATAAAGAGTATGTTAAAGAGGATAAAAAAAATATTGCATATAGGAAAACAAGAAACAGAACCTTCCGTTTACGATAAAATAGACACCCTATATGATGAATTAAATGACGACATAATAGTTATAAAAATAGGCGAAGACTTAGTTCCGCATGGAGATTATATTGTTAAGCAGATAGGAAGCTTAAGAGAAGAAATAAAAGATGAATGCGGATTTATTATGCCGCCTGTAAATGTAAACGGCAATTTATCACCGCTTCAAGAAAATGAATTTTGCATATTAATAAGAGGAACTGTTGTTCAAAATGGTTTTCTTGTCCCAAATGTGAAAGGTATTAGAGAAGAATTTTATGAAACATTAAAAACTACTGTATATCAACATATTGATAAAATTTTTACAAACGAAATGACAGAAAAATATTTGGAGATTGTAAGAAGAAATAATAGTTGGTTAATATGGAATATAACAGGTGTTTTATCAATGACAGATATAAAAACAATAATGCTGGATATAATTCAAAAAGGAAAATCAATAAACAATGTTGATTACATATTTGAACAAATAGGAGAGCATGTACTAACAGAAGGCAAATATAGAGATTGTTTAACAAAATTTAACCCGCATGCTATAGCAAAGAAAATTGCACAGAATATTAAATAAGCATCAGGTAATTATAAAAGGAGGGTTGATTTTTATCTCTGTGCTTGGTAATATTAGAGAGACGGTTGATGTCATTGCATATCAGTGGCAACTGAGGGAGAAGGTGACTAAATGTCACGTTCGAGCGAAGTTAGGTAGCGCAAACGAAGTTTGGCTAACGCAAGCCCAGACAAAAAACAAGAAAAGTTTGAAAATTAAATAAAAAAGTCGTCACGGGCCTGTGGCAACTGAGGGAGAAGGTGACTAAATGTCACGTTCGAGCGAAGTTAGGTAGCGCAAACGAAGTTTGGCTAACGCAAGCCCAGACAAAAAACAAGAAAAGTTTGAAAATTAAATAAAAAAGTCGTCACGGGCCTGTGGCAACTGAGGGAGAAGGTGACTAAATGTCACGTTCGAGCGAAGTTAGGTAGCGCAAACGAAGTTTGGCTAACGCAAGCCCAGACAAAAAACAAGAAAAGTTTGAAAATTAAATAAAAAAGTCGTCACGGGCCTGTGGCGCAGCGGTAGCGCAGAGGACTCATAATCCTTTGGTCGTGGGTTCGAATCCCTCCGGGCCCAAATTTAATAAAAGAGAGCTTTTTAGCTCTCTTTTTTAGTGCAAAATAAATACTGTATTTTTGTATTTTTTGTCCGTTTTGCTCGTAAGAAACAAATGTAGGTTGGGGTTTCTACCCCAACACCACTAAATTCTAGCGGTCGGA
>CAMORE010000066.1 GCA_946623365.1 uncultured Acinetobacter sp. | reverse complement strand
CACCTTCAAATCCGTCAGGAATTTCGTTAATTTTAACAAATTTGTTTGTTCCGTTTCCTGAAAAATCATCTGTAACAAGAACATCTGTTGCCATTACAAGCTTAACTCCTTTTGCAGCAGCTTTTGCTTCTATAGCTTTTGCCACTTCCAATTGGTCATCTTCACAGATTGAAGTACCGATTTTACCGCCGTTTGCTTTTACGAAAGTATAAGCCATACCGCCGCCTATTATCATATTGTCAACTTTGTCTAAAAGATTTTCCAAAACACCGATTTTAGAAGAAACTTTTGCACCACCGACAATAGCTGTAAACGGACGAGTCGGATTATCAAGTGCTTGTGATAAGCATCTGATTTCTTTTTCCATTAATAATCCTGAAACAGCCGGTTTAACTACTTTTGCTAATTTAGCGGTTGAAGTGTGATTTCTGTGAGCTGCACCAAATGCATCATTAACGTAAAAATCACCGTATTTTGCAAGCTCATTTGCAAACGTCATATCATCATCTTTTGCTTCTTCTGCTTTATAGTAACGAATATTTTCCAATAAAGCAATTTGACCGTCTTGCAATTTTTCAACATAAGGAGCCATTTCTTCTACAGAAGGAATAAATATAATTTCTTCACCAAAAACCTTAGCCATATATTTAGCAACCGGCGCTAAAGTAAATTCAGGATTCTTTTCTCCTTTCGGTCTGCCTAAGTGAGCCATAAGAATAATTTTTGCTCCTCTTTCTTTTAAGTAATTAACAGTAGGAACGATAGCCTGAATACGAGTATCATCTGTTACATTTTTGTTTTCATCAAGAGGTACGTTAATATCTACACGCACTAATGCACGTTTACCCTTGATGTCACCTAAATCTTTAATTGATTTTTTCATGGTAAAATTTCCTTTCTTTTATATACATCTCTCTGCTCGCATGAATATAATAACACAAAGAAAGGTTTAATATAGTAAATAATAAATGCAGTTGGAAATATAAAACATTTTAAGAGCTTTTAATCATACATATATCTTAAATAATCTTTCCAAGACATTTCATTTATTTTTTGTTCCAGTTCTTGTATCTCCATATCTATTTGTTTTTCTCTTATAGGATCGTCTGAATGTTTTCTCTCATAATTTTTTGCAAATTTTAAGAAGCAAAACTCCGAATTATCAATATTTTTTACTCGTTCTTCAAATGCAAAACCCAAATCAAGCGCTTCTCGCTCTGTTACACACAAATTATATTTTCCGGTATGTATTGTTCCGTCTTTTTTTCTATAATTTGTCATAAATGATTTAAAATATTTCTTTGCCCGTTGCCCCTGCTTAGAATCAGCTTTGATTAAGCCTAGTTCGCTGATAACATTTTGCCTCAATTGCTCAATTATCTTTGTAAAATGTTCTTCAACCATTTTTGTTAAAATTACATAATTTTCTTCTGATTTAACTTTATCTTTTGCTTTTAATTCTTTTAATTCTTGAAATTCTTTTTGTGCTTGTTCATTTGGAGTCATTTTCTTGTAGTCTTCAATTGAGCATTTTTTAACAATTTGTTTTAAATTTGCAATCTGTAATTTAGCAAGTTTTCTTGCATTTGCTCTGACAAACTCTTCTCCTAGTCCTTCTGTTCTCAATATGTCAAAACTTTGACTCATATGTCTTAACTCATGAACAAGAAACCCTAACAATTCAGCCTTTGATTCAGCTTTAAAATTAGGATTTAATAATAGCAGATTTTGCCTGAATTCATAAGCCATTCCTATTTCTTTATCCTGCGGAACAGATATTATTGCCGGTTTTAATGTTTTTGAAATGTTTAATTTTGCTAAAACAAAATCAACACCTTTATCAACAAGTTCATCTCCGTCATATTTTAGCAGTTCATCAATTTCTGCTTTTGTTACAGGGATTTCATATTTTTTATATTGCAAATATGAATGTACCAATTCTTGATCTCTTTGTGTAACTTTTTTTGCAGAAGTTTTTGCTAAATTTTCAGCTTTTAAAGTAGAAGGATTTGTGACGGTTGTTTTTCTTACAAATTCATCTATTGTTGCAAAAGGTTTTTCGGCACATTCTGTTGCATATCTCACTGATTCAGTTCTTACTGTTTTATTAGGAGCTTTCCATAAAAAAGAAGTTCCAGCTTTAAATATTTGAATTTTTCCCATATAATCTTTTTCCCTTACTTATATATAAAGTATTTTTATTAAGAGAAATTGCCTGCGTGGGAAAAAATTTTATATTATTTTGTTAAAATTTTTATACCAAATAAGCCTGCGGGTAGCAAAAATCTTCTCGGAAGCCGATGCGTCTATATAATTTCAGAGCTTTATAATTATTAGTTTCTGTCGTAACATTTACTTCAGAGAATACTCTTTTACCAAGTTTTGTCCAATCAACAATAGTTTTTATAGAACGAGCCAAAAGCATTTCAGAATACCCATGTCCTCTATGAGCTTTATCTATTGCAACAAGCGGTATATTTGCTATTTTTCCGCCTGTAATGTTTGAAAAAGTGAAACCTACGGGAGTATCTTTGTATAAAAGAACGGAAGTAACTTCAGGCAAGAATTCTCCGTATATATTTTCAACTACTTTATCAATAATATCTTTCGTACCTTCCAATGTTTTGTATCTTGTATCATACAATGCATCAGAAGTATCTTTAAACGATTCATGGATAACCTTTATTGCCGCTTCTCTGTATGAGTCCTGATACCCTGTGATTTGATAATCTTCACCTAATTCACCAGTCTTTAGATTTTCCAATATCCTTTCAGAAGAAGCATTCCCCATCATAAATCTTAAAACAGCAAGTCCTACAAATTTAAACCCGAATTTTGCAATGTCTGCCGTAAATACTGATTGATGACCGAGCATAGGATATGATACGGCTTTTGAACGTCTGTCGTTTTCTGTCAAAGACAAAAACTTTTCAATTAATAATTTTGTTTTTGTAATCTCGTCTTCTGAACCTAAACAGTGAATGATACTTAATTCTACAGATTCGGATATAGATGTTGTGTAAACAAGAAAAGCTGTAGGAATGTCATTTTCTTTAAGAACTATGCAATACATGTATTTTTTTTCTATTGCATCAATAAATTCGTCATATTCAAGCGGTTCAAGCTCAAACTTGTATTCTTCTACTGCTTTTGCTTTAAAATCGTTATAAACACCTTTAAAAAACTTATATGATGAAGTATCTAATAATTCTACTTTATAGTTGTTTTCTGACATTCTTTACCTCTTTTTAGTTTTAGTTAGGTTACACCCAACCTACTTCTATCCAGCTTGCTGTTTTAATACTATAGCAAGTGGTGCATTTTTTCTCGTTTTGTTTCCATATATCTTTCGTTGTATTTTGTTATTTCAGACTGAAGGTTTATATTTTCATGCATTGTTAATCCATAACCTTTTAATCCTATAATCTTTTTAGGATTATTAGTAATAAGATTAAAATTATTAAACCCTAAATCTAAAATAATTTGAGCTCCGACACCATAATTTCTTAAATCGGGCGCAAAACCCAGAGAAACATTTGCTTCTACAGTATCCTGTCCTTGTTCTTGAAGCTTATAAGCTTTAAGTTTGTTAATTAAACCTATTCCACGTCCTTCATGGTCACGAATATATATAACTGCACCTTTTCCGTACTCGGATATCATTTTGAGTGCTGCATGCAGCTGCCAATTACAATCACATTTTAGACTATGAAATACATCACCTGTTAAACATTCGCTATGTACTCTGATAAGCGGTATTTTATCCGAGCCGTCATCCTTTACCATTGCAACGTGCTCGCAGCCTGTAATAGTGTCTGTATACCCTACAATATTAAAATCACCGAATTTTGTAGGCAAAAATACTTCTACTTCACGCTTTACAAAGCGCTCTCTTTTTAATCTGTACGCAATTAAATCTGATACCGTAATTATTTTAAAATTGTGTTTATGTGCGAATTCAAATAAATCATCCCGACGAGCCATTGTTCCGTCATCTTTCATGATTTCGCACATTATACCGGCTTCTCTGTGTCCGCATATTTTAGCTAAATCGACAACGGCTTCCGTATGTCCGCATCGTTTAAGGACTCCGCCTTTTCTTGCAACACAAGGAAACATATGTCCCGGGCGCCTTAAATCAGACGGTTCTGCATCAGGCGCAATTGCAACTTCTATTGTTTTTGCTCTGTCATAAGCAGAAACACCGGTTGTTACTCCGTACTTTGGATTTGCATCAATGCTCAAAGAAAATGCTGTTTGCATACTCTCCGTATTACGTTCTACCATCTGAGGCAAATCCAGCTTTTGCGCTATTTCTTGAGAGATAGCTAAACAAACAATTCCTCGACATTCTTTTGTAATAAAATTGACAAGTTCAGGGGTAACAAATTGAGCAGAACAAATCAAGTCTCCTTCATTTTCCCTGTCTTCATCATCAGCAACAATGAGAGGCTTTCCTATTTTAAAATCCTCTAATGCTTCTTCGATTGTGTTGAATTGATTTGTGTTTGACGTCATATACTAAAATCCGTTTTCCAGCAAAAATTCCATGCTGATTCCTGCTCTATTATCACTCGTTGATAAAAATTTTTCAACATATTTAGCTAAAATATCTGTTTCAATGTTTACAAAATCACCACTTTTTAATGATTTTAAATTTGTATTTTCAAACGTATGAGGAATGACAGCAATTTTTACAATATCGTCTTGAATATCAGCAATTGTTAAGCTTATTCCGTTTATTGCTATTGAACCTTTTTTTACAACATATTTTGAAAGTTCTTTTGTGAGTTCTATATTTAAATCATAGAAATTACCATTTCTGTTGATAGTTTTTATTTTTCCAAATCCGTCGGTATGTCCTGATACAATATGACCTCCGAATCTTCCGTTCACAGGCATTGCTCGTTCCAGATTAACCAATGACCCTGTTTTTAATCCGTCCAAAGTTGTAACTTTTTTGGTTTCTTCTGATATATCCGCTTCAAAAACATTTTCACCAAGACTCGTAACAGTCAAACAAACTCCGTTAACTGCAATACTATCTCCCAATTTTGCATCTTCTGTAACAATACCGGCTTTTATTGCTATTTTGCTGTTTGTAATAGCCTTAACCGTTCCGACTTCTTCTATAACTCCTGTAAACATGGCTATATTTTACCATATTTACAACACCGATGTAAATACAGAATTTGTAATAAACTTTATTCAAACTAGACTTCTATAAATTTTCCCATTTTCCTGAATTTGTCATATCTTTGGGCTCTTAGTTCGTCATATGACAAATTGGACAATTTGTTTAAATATTTTTCAATAGCTGCTTTCATAGAAGCTGCCGTTTCATTGTAATCTTTATGTGCACCGCCTAAAGGTTCCGGTATTTCTTCATCAATTATTCCGAGTTCTAATAAATCTTTAGATGTAATTTTTAATGCTTCCGCTGCATCAGCATATTTACCCGCATCCCTCCACAAAATTGAAGCACATCCTTCAGGAGAAATAACAGTATAGTATGCGTGTTCAAGCATCATTACACAATTTGAAACAGCAAGTCCTAATGCTCCTCCGCTGCATCCCTCACCAGTTATTATTGAAATAACAGGGACATTTAATTTGGACATTTCGCGTAAATTGACCGCAATCGCACCGCCTTGTCCCGTTTCTTCCGCTTTAATTCCGGGATATGCCCCAGGTGTATCAATTAAAGTAATTATCGGCAAATTAAACTTGTTTGCATGTTTAAATAATCTTAGCGCTTTTCTGTATCCTTGCGGTTGAGGCATTCCGAAATTATATTCCAAGTTCTCTTTTGTGCTTTTACCTTTCTGTATACCTATTACCATAACCGGTCTATTGTTAAATTTTGCTATACCGCCGATTATAGCTCTATCGTCCATCCCTTCTCTGTCACCATGAAGTTCAATAAAGTCTGTAAACATCAGGTTAACGTAGTCCAAAAATTTTGGTCTTTCAGGATGTCTTGCTATCTGTAATTTCTGTGAAGGTTTCAATGCTGAATATAACTCCTTTTTCTTGTCTTCTGCCTGTTGTTCGAAGGATGCAATTTGTGTTTCCAAATCTAATCCTGAATTTTCACTTAATTGTCTTAGTTCTTCTATTTTGTTTTGTATATCTATAATTGGTTTTTCAAAATCTAATACCGTTGCCATTTGTACCTCTTTGCTGTTTGGCTTTGTTTTGTACTTTACATTTTTGATTCAGAACATTCATGAATCTCAAGAATGTTTGTTAAAATTTTCCTTAAATTCTTCCTTTTAGAAACTATATCTACCTGACCGTATTTAAGCAAATATTCTGCCGTTTGAAAATCATCAGGTAACTTTTGTCTTATGGTTTGTTCTATAACTCTTCTGCCTGCAAAACCTATTCTGGCACCTTGTTCTGCAATAATTATATCACCAAGCATTCCAAAGCTTGCTGTAATGCCGCCAAAAGTAGGTTCTGTTAAAATATTTATATATAGAATTCCTGCTTCATCAAGTTTTCCTGCCGCACAAGATGTTTTTGCCATTTGCATAAGAGATAACGCACTTTCCTGCATTCTGGCTCCGCCTGACGATGTAACCGCTATCATAGGAACTCTTAACTCCAAAGCTTTTTCCATGGTGCGTGTAACTTTTTCTCCTACTACACTTCCCATTGAACCGCCCATAAATTCAAAATCCATAACGGCAATTGCAACTTTATGCCCCTCAATAGAAGCTAGTCCTGTTACAACTGCTTCTTCTAAACCTGTTTTTGATTGTGCTTTTTTAAGTCTGTCAGCATATGATTCAGAATCCACAAACTCTAAAGGATCAATCGGCATAATATTTTTAAACAGCTCTTCAAAAGAGCCTTCATCAGTTAATTGCTTTATTCTGTTTCTTGCAGATATTTTATAATGGTAATCACAATGCGGACAAACCATCATATTATCTTCTAAATCAGTCTTAAGAAGTTGAGTTTCACAGTGTACGCATTTTGTCCATAATTCAGGAGCATCGTTATCCAATCCCTTTATTTCTTTTGCTCTGCGTTCTATTTGTGCTTCTTTACGTTTATCAAACCATTCTTGTATTGTCATATATAAATTCGGCTAAAAATAACCGTCCTTCTCCTTTGTCTACGGAAATGTACCATATACATTTACCACTTCACTATTTTACAACAAATATATAAAAAACTCTTTTGTTGTTACAAAACTTATAAGTTATACTTATATTTTTACCACAAAAAATCTTACTCTATGACAACAATCTCAGGGAGATTATTAAACCGTACGGTCAAAATACTCGTTCCAAGTCCACCTGAAACAATCATTCTGTTTTGTGTTTCTTTAAAGTCACCTTTAGAAAATTTTGTTCCGAATTTTGACGGGCAAATCAACGCTCCTCCAAAAGGAACCCTGACCTGACCGCCATGTACATGACCTGCAAGAATCAAGTCAACATCTTGGTGTATATCATAATAAATATCAGGCGAATGAGTTAACAAGATACGCGGACATTCAGTATTTTCCAGCGCTGCATCTATATTTGCAATGCTTGTTTGAGTATCCTCAACACCTGCAATATACAAATCTTCAAATTTTGTATTGTTATTATTTAAAACAACAGCTCCAATGCTTTCTAATGCTTTTTTTACCCTGTATTTATCATACCAGGAATCGTGATTCCCTAATACGGAAATTATAGGAGCATTAATTTTTGCAAGTTCCTTAACCTGTTCTTCTATTTGCATGGTTGTTTTTCCGTTATGTCCTTTTATGTAATCTCCTCCGGATAAAACCAAATCAGGCTTTAGTTCGTTAATTTTTTTTACAATTCTCTTCAATCTTGATTTGTCATACTTACCGATATGTAAATCACTTATGAAAACAATTCGTCTCTTCTGAGGATTGTTAAATTTATATTTTTTGATAACAATAAGATTTGGCTCAATATAAAAAGACCAAATAAATAAAAGTAAAAAAATTAAGATAACATATTTATTCATAAATAAAATTTTATCATAAATTTATGTTATTATAGAAGAAAAAGGAGTAGATTATGATTAACGAAAAATTAGAAGCAGCTTTTAACGAACAAATAAATAAGGAGTTTTATTCTGAATATTTGTATTTAGCAATGAAAGTTAAATTTATGGAATGGAACTTAAAAGGTTTTGTAAATTGGTTTAATGTTCAAGTTCAAGAAGAACACGCTCATGGAATGGGAATGTTTGATTATTTAGATGAAAGAGGCGGAAATATTAAACTGGAAGCGATTGCAAAACCTGAATTTAAAGGTACAACTCCTTTAGAAATTTTTGAAGAAGTATTAGCACATGAACAGTTTGTTACATCAAGTATTAATCATGTTGCTGATGTAGCAGAAGAAGTAAAAGACAGAGCAGCGCTGCACTTGTTAGACTGGTATATTAAAGAACAAGTTGAAGAAGAATCAAATGTAGGCGGAATGCTTGCAACTTTAAAACTTATCGGTGATGATAAAAAAGCATTATTAATGCTTGACAAAGATTTAATGGCAAGAACATTTGTGCAGCCTGTAATCGGATAATTATTAAAAACAAAAAGATATAAACAAAAACACGTGGTCATGACCACGTGTTTTTGTTTATATCTGCCATTTTTTCGGATCAAATTTTAAGTCTTTCACCCTTATTTGCAAAGTCTTAAGATATGGTTCAAATTTTTTAAGTAAAATAATTTTATATAAAGATAATTCTTGCGCAACAACAGGATTTTCACAAGCTATAACCATAACTCCTCCGGGAAGCATAGAAAACGGACGGGATTTTTTCTTAAATTTTTCCGGTAGAATTTTATCCCAAAAATTAAAAAGGTTAGTTCTTGCAACAGCTTTTTTAAATTGCGGATTATCCATCATTGAGTCAATGATGGAATCTACACCTTCAAAATCCGTATATAAAACTTTGCCCAAAAATCCTCCAAATCTGACAGATGTTTTTATTGATAGTTTGTGATAATATAACCCTATGAATTGTAATTTAGATAATATCATAAAACAATCAAAAAAGATACTTTTATTATCACACATGAACCCTGACGGAGATACTCTTGGTTCAATGTGCGCAATGTATTCAATGATTTATAATCGTTTCAGGATAAAAGCGGATATGAATGTTGTATCTAATATTCCGTATAATTACAAATTTTTGCCGAATGTTGATTTGGCTCAGAGATATTTCGATAAATCGTTAATATATGACTTAGTTATCACTCTTGATGTCGCAGCTCTCGACAGAGTTTTGGATTCACAAATCTTTTTTGAAAGAGCTAAATGCACTGTTAATATAGACCACCATAAAACCAATCCGAGATTTGGAGATTACCAAATTATAGAACCGGATTCAAGTTCTTGCGGAGAAGTTTTGTATAATTATTTTAAACAAAACAATTGGAAAATTGATAAAGATTCTGCAATCTGTCTTTATACCGCAATAATGACGGATACAGGAAATTTTAAATTTGAAAACACTTCTGCAAACGCTTTCAGAGCTGTTGCAGATTTAGTAGAATCCGGCGCAAATCCTAATTATATTTATAAAAAATGTTATGAAACCAAAACAAAAAACTTTGTATTATTTCAAAATTATATTGTAAATAAAGCTGTTTTTAGCAATGATAACCGAATTGCTTATACAACGGTTTATAAAAAAGATTTAGAAAAATTTTCCGCAGGTGATGATTATACAGACGGAATAGCAGAAACTTTGAGAGCCATAGAATCAACAGAAGTAGCATTTGTTGCAAAAGAGGTTGATAAAAAACTGACAAAAATTTCAATGCGCTCAAAAAAACTTGATGTTGCAAAGATATGTTCTGCATTTGGAGGAGGAGGGCATACTTTTGCGGCAGGATGTACGATAAAAGCTTCCGTAAAAGAAGCCGTTAATAAATTGATGGATGAAATCTTATTGTGAAACAAAAATTTAAAACAATAAAAAATATAATAAAAGCTGTCGTTGATAATGATTTATTCGGCATGGCCGCAGAAATGGGCTTTATGCTTGTTATCGGATTTTTCCCGTTCATGTTGTTTTTAATGGCAGTATTCGGATGGCTCGGAAAACATACTTTTATGATTCCGTTAATGGAATTTTTTAAGAAAGTTGTTCCCGGTGATGTTTTAAACCTTCTTCAAATTGTAATGAATGAAGTTTGGTTCTTTTCAAAGGGCGGTTTAATCGCATTATTAGGTTTTGTTATTACGGTAATTCTTTCAACGAATGCTATAGCAATTGTTGCAAAAGGATTGAACAGAGCGTACAAGCTGGAGGATACACGTTCTTGGATATATAATAGAATCCTTGCTTTTTTAATGGTTTTTGTAAATGCGTTAATACTATTTTTGAGTATAGACCTTATTATCTTTGGAAAAGTCATAATCAAGTTTTTAACAACATATCTGGGTTTAACGGCTCATACAGGAAACATAATTTTGTTTATAAGATGGCCGGTTGCTTTTATTGCTATGTTTATAATGGCTTATTTGCATTATTATATTCTTCCCGATTTACAGTGTCAGGAAAAATTAAGACGAAGAAGTGCAGTTCCCGGGGCTATATTTTTTACAATTTCCTGGTTAATCGGTTCTTGGGGTTTCTCTTTATATATAAATAACCTTCATACATATAACTTTGTATACGGAACAATCGGCGGTTTTGCGGTTCTGATGGTTTGGCTCTATTACACTTCCATATTAATTCTTGTAGGCGGGCAAATAAATTCGCAGCTCTTTGATAAACTCGAACGCAGGGAAGAGCTTTTGGCAAAAAGGTATAAGGACAAAGAAGATGATTAGCAGATACAGAAAATATCTGGAAATAATTGACGTCAAGCTGGATAACATGTTTAAAAAACAAGCCCCGTTTATTAAATGCAAGCGTGGTTGTGCGTATTGCTGTAAGGAAGGAGAATATCCTTTATCAGAATTGGAATACGTGAATTTAATGTTTTATTATGAATCACTTCCTGATGATACGAAGGGACAAATAAATGAAAACATTGCTCAAGTACTAAAACAAAACCATCAAAAATTGTACCAGTGTCCGTTTTTGATTAATAATGAGTGTTCCGTATATCCTGCAAGACCGCTTATTTGCCGTTCATTCGGATTGATATCATATACTAAAGACGGGCGTAATAAAATACCTTTTTGCGTAGAACTCGGTTTAAATTATGCTGATGTTTATGATAAAGAAACTTCTAAATTAACTAAAACAGCAGAGGATGGAACAGAACCATGTTCATATAATATCCACAGGAGTGTTTTACGCGGTAAAGAAATGGAAGAGCTTTTTGA
>CAMORE010000065.1 GCA_946623365.1 uncultured Acinetobacter sp. | reverse complement strand
GCAACAAAATATGTTTTTTGTTGCTTTTGTGTAACTAATTATTGAAATGATTCTTAACTAAATATCATTACTTTATTTTTTTATTCATATATAATTAAAATATATGAAGAATGAGAAAGTTGGATTTTTATTTATATTACCTGCATTAATAGGGACATTAATCTTTATTGTTATTCCAATATTTTGTTCCTTTGCCTTAAGTTTTACTGAATGGGACTTGTTAAATGAAATTAAATTTGTAGGACTTAGCAACTATAAAGCGATATTTTCTCAAACAGAATTTGTACAAATATTAACTAATACATTTGTTTATGCAATAACTACAACAATTTTTGCAGTAGCAATCCCTTTGATTATAGCAGCAGTTATAAACTCTAAAATAAAAGGAGGAGAACTTTTTAAAACAATTTATTTTCTTCCGTTTATAACACCTGCCGTTGTAATAGCAATAGTATGGAGTTGGATATTTGATCCGAATATCGGACTTGTTAATTCAGTTATCAAAACACATTATACATGGCTTTTTGACACAACACTTGCGATGCCGGTTCTTATTTTTGTATCTGTATGGAAGCTTATAGGATATAATGTTATTTTGTATTTGACCGGTTTTTCGTCAATTGATAAAAGCGTATATGAAGCAGCTGAAATTGACGGAGCAGACGAAAAAAATAAGTTTTTTAAAATTACACTGCCGCTTTTAAAACCTACAACTTACTTTGTATTATTAGTAACCGCTATTTCTTCTTTTCAAGTTTTTGATTTAATTTATGTTATGACATCCGGCGGACCGCAAGATTCCACTAATGTGCTTGTCTATGCAGTATATAAATACGCTTTTGAATATTTTGATATCGGTAAGTCTTGCGCATTAGCATACATATTGTTTTTTATAATATTAATACTTGCTATACTTCAAAAACGATTTGAAAAACAATAAAACTTATTATTTGTCTAAATAAGTCAAAAAAGCTTATTCTATATAATTACCAATTTCATATCCCATACGTTCAATTTTTTCTTTTAATTTTTGACTCTGAGTAATTCTATACTCGGTAAAGTGATTGTCAATAGTTCCGTCTTCATACCTGCAGGGATGTATTAAAGCTTCCGCTGTAATATCAGATTTATTTCTTAGAGCCGATAAACCATAAGAAATCGTTAAATTATTCATCATAGAAGTATATCCGACTCCTATTAAATAATCATTCGTTTTTAATTCATATTTTTTGATTTTTGCTTTATTTTGCATTGTAAAAAATGCTAAAAGAGCTATTTTTATGAGATTTATGGGATATTTTATATTGGTATGCATCAATATATCAGGGACTGTGTAAAAGTACTCATACTGTGTTCTGACCTGATTTATTCCGTATTCTTTCGCAAGCTTGCAAACAAGTTCAAATATCGGCGGAATAGCATGCGTATGTACATGAGAATCAATATGAGTAATATGTCCTCCTACTTCCTTAATACCGTTGATGTCTTTTTCAATCTGAGCCCTGAATTCCTTTTCTAATTCCTCCATAAATTCACTATTTTTAGGATTATACGCTTTTAATATTAATTTTAAATATGAATTATTAAAATTCCCGTTAGCATCAGTAAGTTCTCTTTGATTACTAATTAAAGATTTTCCCTCAATTATGTTTAAATGAATTCCTACACCCAACTCCGGACATTGCGGAATTACTTTTTTTATTGCATCTTCAAACGCTTCACCGTTTGCAACAAGACTTGTACTCTTTAAAATTCCTGCTCCATATCCTTCTAATACTGCTGTATTAAAAGCCTTAGACATTCCGAAATCATCTGCATTCAAAATAAATTTTTTATCTGACATTTTTAATCCAATCTTCTCATATTCCATATTTTATTGTATTATATTCTTGAGAGGAATACAATGAGCGAAAAAAAATCAAGACTTGCAATAATAATTCCATGTTTTAATGAAGAGCTGGTGGTAAAATCAACCGTAGAAACACTTATTTCAGTGTTGGATAAAATTATATCAAACGGCAAAATAACTGAAGACAGTTTTATATATCTTGTTGATGACGGTTCAAAAGACAAAACATGGAGTATTGTAGAAGAACTGCGTAATACATATGGAGAGCGAATCAAAGGAACAAAATTTATTCGCAATTACGGGAATCAAAAAGCTCTTATTGCCGGCTTGCTCGGAGTAAGAGAGTTGGGATGTGATTGTGCTGTTTCAATTGATGCAGACTTGCAGCAGGATGAAAATTCTATAGAGATTTTTGTTGATGAATTTCATAAAGGTGCAGACATTGTTTCCGGAATTAGAAACGACAGAAAAACTGATTCATTTTTCAAAAAATATACTGCATTATGCTTTTATAAATTAATGAATATTTTGGGTGTCAAAATACCTCCGAATCACTCTGATTTCAGGCTTGTAAGCAAAAAAGGACTTGATATACTTGCTCAATATAATGAAGAAGGTCTATTTCTAAGAGGATTTTTCCACGAAATCGGATTAAAAACGTCATACGTTCATTTTAATGTGAAGCCCAGAGCTTTAGGGTGTTCAAAATTCAATTTTTTCTCATTAACAAGTCTTGCATTGAATGGTATTACAGCTTTTAGCATCGTTCCGCTTAGAATAATTGCCGCTTGCGGAGTTATAACAATGCTTGGGAGCCTGCTTTTAGCATTAGAAGTTTTAATGGAAAAATATATTCTTCATACAACCCCCGGAGGTTGGGCAACACTTGTTATACTACTTGCTTTCTTTGGCGGTCTTCAAATTTTTTGTCTGGGAATAATCGGAGAATATCTGGGACAAATCTTTAATGAAGTAAAAGGACGCCCTAGATATATTAAGGCTCAAGAATTAAAGTAAATGTATCAAACGAATATTATCGGTTATTACGAAATTCAAACAGAGTAAATACTGTACCATTTCTAGGTATTATGCGCCAAGTAAGCCGGCAATTTATTTATTTGTGTTATTTATATAAAAACTTTTTATGTTAGTATATAATAATCAAAGCATCCTAATAGAAGGAATTAATATATGGCAACATTACAAACATCAATATTAGGCATAGAATTTGAAAATCCGTTTTTATTAGCATCTGCACCTCCTACCGCATCAATAGAAAGTATCGATAAAGCTTTTGAATTAGGCTGGGGTGGAGCTGTATTGAAAACTATAACTCCGGATGATTTGGAAATGATTGAAGCAAGTCCTCGCTATGCTACTATTAAAGAAAACGGTAAAGTAATTTGCCTTCAGAATATAGAGTTATTAAGCCACGAAACAATTCAATATTGGATTGACGGTATCAAATATCTTAAGAAAAAACACCCCTCAAAAGTCATAATTGCAAGTATAATGGCACCTGTTGAACGTAAAGAATGGCAGAATCTTGTAAAAAGATTGAATGAAACACCAATAGATGCCTTTGAACTCAATTTTTCTTGCCCTCATGGAATGCCCGAAAGAAATATCGGTATGGCAATAGGAACAAGCGCAGAAGTTTCAATTCTTATTACCTCCTGGGTAAAGGCTGTTGCTGAAAAACCTGTTTTTGTAAAATTAACACCAAATGTTACAAATATTAATTGGATTGCAGGTGCTGTAGAAAGAGCCGGCGCAGACGGATTCTCTGCAATTAATACGGTACAAAGTTTTATGGGTATTAATTTGGACACGTTAGACCCTGTCCTTAATATCGATGGATATTCAACATATGGAGGATTATCCGGAAAAGCTGTTAAACCGATAGGATTTAAATGCGTTGCTCAACTAAGACAAAATTCTGATATGCCCATCTTAGGAATGGGAGGAATATCAAACTGGGAAGATGCAGCACAATATATTGCACTTGGTTCTGATGCCGTTCAAATTTGTACAGAGGTTATGATAAACGGCTATGGAATTATTAACGGATTAAAATCAGGATTACTTAATTACTTGGAAACAAAAGGGTTTAATAATATATCAGAATTAAAAAATGTTGCAATTTCCAAAATTACATCACATGAAAAATTAAATAAAAAATCTCACCTTTATCCCTCTATAGATAAAGAAAAATGTGTATCATGCGGAAAGTGTGCAAAGATATGCTCCGAATCGGAATATCATGCTTTAAGCCTTGATAAAGATTGTTTGAGTTTAAACAAGGAATCTTGTGCGGGGTGCTCATTATGCAGTCATGTTTGCCCGAAAGAAGCAATAAAAATGCGCTAATGACAGTTACTAAATTATAAAATTTTTGCTGCTTTCATTTGTCAGAAGCAGCAAAAATTCAACTAGGACAATATTAACGAACTTTTCGTATAGTTCTCAAATTCATTCTGCCAATAGTTTATCAGCCAGAGGTGATTCAACTTTGCCGTTTAATGTTTTAGAAACCTTTTTAATATTTTTTGACATTGTTTCCATTTCAGGAGTCCATACGAAATAATCATTTACATATTTTTCTCCTCTTGAAAAATCACCGCTCAACTGAACTTCTATAATTTCTTTTAACATTTTTTGCGCTGTCGGAACCATTTTATCAATATTTATATCCAAAACACCCTCAGGGGAAATTGTTATTGCCCCCTCTTTTATAAAGAAATAGTTTTGCATAACAGAACGAACCCTGTGAGCTTGGCTCAAAGTTGGTTTTGCCATCATCATGTTATCAGCGGCATAGGTTACGATGATTTGCTCTCTTTGCTCCGGAGTATACATGCCGGCTTCAGTCAAAACATCTAACATAGCAAGTGAAACCATATCTGCTTTATTTTCTTCAATAATTGATTTATATTTACCTAAACCTTCCGTTCCTGATTTCGGCCCGAGAGAATGTCCGTTTTCATGACCTACAGTAAACCAATGGTCTGCTTCATCATTGTAATACTTGTGCAGCTCAGGATTTAACATTGCATCTAATCTCTTTTGCATTTTTTCTCTTGCATCATCCGAGGTAATTAAACGAATTTGTCTGTGATAAACATTTCTTCTTCCGCCATCAAGTTCTGTTATTGAAAGTTTATCGTCGTTTGGAAGATTTTCCGCTAATGTTATGCCGGCTCTGTATTCTCCCACATCACCGTATACCCCTACCAAATCAACATCAACCATTGTTTGTTTTGATTCTTTATCTGCAGAAATATTTTGTACATATTTATCATTTAACGGCATATTTTGAGCCATAAGAGGTAAATATTTTTTTACATTTAAAATTGCATCAGTACCTTTTTTATTAACAATACCGACTCTCCCGCCCAGACAATCTTTAGAAATCGGAACAATGCCGTTTTCATCAAGAAGACTTTTTAATTCCGGATTTTCAACAACTGACTCTGTCATCTCATCAGAATAATTTTCTCTTGTAATAGTAAACTCCAGCGGCGTATCTTGAAGAGTAGCCCATTTTTTATCTGCATAAGCATCTAACATCGGATCAGCTGTCCTTAGAGCTTTTGCCTGAAGTTTTAAATACTCGTTAAAATCCGCATTGGTTGATGTTTCTGAAGCTTTCTCCAGTTCTGCTGCAATAAATTCAAAATCATCCTTAAAGTATTCAACATAATCCGTTGCTTTTAATTCGTCTCCATCTCTCTCTACAACCGAACGTTGATTTAAAATTTTTGCCACCTCATCAACTTTTCCTTCTTTCATCATCTTTATAAGAATTGAATGAAATTCCTCTCTCGTCAAATCAGCAGGATAGACTCCTATTCCTTTTTTCGGTTCAAGATTTGCAGCAAGTTTAACCATGTTTGAGTCTCTATCAAGTGCAAAAATTCCTTTTTGAGCATCAAAAAGAATCTTAGTTAATTTTGCATCTTCATTTCCTTTTGCAACTTCTTTTTCTAAATATTCTTTAAATGCTAAATTGTTATGATCATCTAAAATCATTTCAATTTTGTCTATTCTTTGTGCAGCTTTAACCAAATGTTTTAAAGCCTCTTTGTCTCCTTCTGATAACGCCTTATATTCGGGCGCATCTGCTGCCAGCATTTTTTTTGTTGTTAAATAATCTTTATGAGTTCTTTTTAAAAGTTCTTCTCTATCTAACCCAAGTTTAAATTCAGGTTTTGTAATTCCGACATTATTCATTGTACTCATTTTACTAAGCTCTCCTATAAGCATGTCAGACTTGTCAACCATCTGACTTTCCTCTCTCACATATTTTATACCTTTTGAATTAATTTGTATTCCGCTATTAATACGATTTGATATGTTACCGTCAAAATTATTTGCAATGTTATTCACAGATGTTTTTCCTCTTTATTATAAATAATGTATTAAACACAGCTAACACAATACAGATTCCAGTTATACTCATACAACTGCTTAATGTTAATTGGAACTGACTTAGATCTTTACGAGATATTGCTCAAAGAATAACCGTATAAAAGTTAAAAATCCTCATCTTCTTCCTTTTCGGCATTTATATAACTACTCATTTTATTTAACAAGGTAGCCTGCCAATCATTGTTTTTTTCTAAGAAAAAGTCTGCACCTCTTGCCTTACATTGTTGTTCAATTTCTTTTCTCGGAGATGCTGTTATTACGCCAATAGTAGTCTTTATGTCATATGATAATGCCAATTTTCTTAGTTCTGTTAATAAAATGAACCCTTCCCGCTCAGTAGGAATAAACAAATCCATAACTACATATTGATATTTACGTTTTTTAAATTTATTTACGGCATCATATATCTCTTGAGAACAATCAACATCCATCTCTAAACGTGATAAAAGCACTTTTAATTGATAGGTTATTACGCCTAAATCATCAACAACCAATATAGCAGGTCCTTGCTCTTCCTCTACTTCATCCATATTTCCCAACGCTTCGCACTTATAAGGTTTTTTGGCATTAGCATTCAATTCTCTTATAACGTCTACAATATCTATCAGTTGAGCTTTTAAATCATGCAAAGATACATCGTTAGGAACCTTTGAACTTGTAATACTGTAGAATAGCTCTAAAAATTCATTATCTAAATCTATGCTTGGCATATTTTCTCCGGTTATTATTAAAATTATTTAAATTATACCATATTACATAATAAAAAGTAAGTCATATGTTTGTATTATTTATGTTTTAGACTATTTATTGTATAATTCTTTATATGAAAAAAATATTACTTACGGTGTTTTTATTAATAACTCTTGCTCCGTCTAATTTTGCCGGCAGCTTTTTTAAAGATTTCCTGTTTTTCAATAATGACACAAGGAAAATTAAATCTACGCTAAATGCACAAATTAAGTATGCAAATAATATGAATTTTGATAAATTTATATCCACATATGATAAGGATTATAAAAACGGAGACGGGTATAACTTGGATGTATATTCGAATCTGGTAAAAGAGTTATGGCAAAACTATGATAATATCAAGTACAACATAAAGGTTAAAAACATTTCTTTTGAAGAAAACGGAATCGCAAAAGTAGAGTTAACTGAATCTTCTCATGCCGATATTCCGGTAACAAAAAAAATGAGCGGAGTATTAAACAGTGAAGCTAACAGCATATATTATTTAAAAAAAACTAACGGAAAGTGGAAAGTAACATCAGACAAAATAATCGACGAAGTTACATCTATGCTTTATGGTGAAGCTGCAAATTTAAACATAAAGCTTTCCGCTCCCAAGGAAGTTACCCCCGGTTACGAATACACAGCAACGCTGGAGTTTACGCCGCCAAAAGATACCTTTGCTATAGCTTCTATAGCGAAAGATAAAGTAGAATATCCGCAAAAGCAAGCAAAAGAAGTTTTTAGAAAAATGCCTGATGATAATATTTTAGAGCGGCTGTTTATTGCAAACTCTGACAAAGCAAATGAATATGTTATTGCTTCTATAGGTCTTACAAAAGCAAATATTAAAGATTTAAGCATACAACTAAGTTTGATTGGTTTCGGGTACCAAATTATCAGAGTTAATGTTGTTGACGAACCTGTAAAAGAGGAGTCTAATGTCAAAGAATAGTAAAATTATTTATCTTTTTTTGACTGCCGTTTTTTTCATTTTTTTTAACGGATATTTTTCAAATTATATAATTAATAACAGCCTAAAGTTACCTGAAAACCCTATTTTTAATATTACGTTTATTCAAAATCAAGGTGCGGCATTTAGTCTTTTTGACGGTTATAAAACCTTTTTAATAACATTTTCCGTACTTGCTATCATAGGAATTCTTATTTATACTGTAAAACACATTGAAAAAATTGCGGTCATTGAATTATTATTTACTTCTCTTATGATATCCGGAATATTCAATAACATGTTAGAAAGAATTATTTACGGGTATGTTAGAGATTTTATAGAACTTAATTTTATAGATTTTCCCGTTTTTAATTTGTCGGATATATTTATAAACATTAGTGTAATCTCGTTGGTATTCTTAATTTTAAAAAAAGAATATTTTAAAGAAAAATCATAAAACCGGATTACTTATAGTATAATTTATGTATGCTTAATCAATTTTCCCGAACAGAATTATTAATTGGTAAAGATGGCTTAGCAAAACTTGCAAATTCAAGAGTTGCAGTTTTTGGAATTGGCGGCGTCGGCGGGTATACTGTTGAAGCACTAATTCGTTCGGGGCTCGGTGCAATAGATTTGATTGATAATGATAAAATTTGTTTAACTAATTTAAACAGACAAATTTTTGCAACAAGAAAAACAATAGGCAAATACAAGGTTGATGTTGCAGAAGAAAGGATTCTTGATATAAATCCTGAAGTGAAAGTTAATAAAATCAGATTGTTCTACACTCCTGATACAGCTGAAAACATTGATTTTAGTCAATACGATTATGTTGTAGATGCTATAGATACCGTAGTCGGGAAACTGGAAATTATAGAAAGAGCAAAAAAAGCCGGTATACCCGTAATTTCCTCAATGGGAGCCGGTAATAAAATGCATCCCGAACTGTTTGAAGTTGCAGATATTTCTAAAACATCAGTTTGTCCGCTTGCAAAAGTTATCAGACAGGAACTTAAAAAACGAAAAATTAAAAAAGTAAAAGTTGTTTACTCAAAAGAAATTCCAATAAAACCGGAAGAAAACGAAGAAAAAAAATATACTGCAAAAAGGCAAATCCCCGGAAGCAATGCCTATGTTCCGTCTGTTGTCGGCTTAATAATTGCAAGCGAAGTTGTAAGAGATTTAATAATGAAAATTGAGAATTTCTAAAAAGGTTATTGTTTTTTATGTAACAGAACATTCGGTTCAAGAATAAAGAACATACAAATTGAGAATTAGAAAAATGTAGGTTGGCATTACTATGCCAACAAAAGGGGTAAATAAATAATTATTGTCGGTTTAGTAAAATCGACCTACAAACTTCTCGAAATGGCTGTTGTGTAAATACAATAGCCATTTTGGCGATTATACAAATTCAATGCGAAACAAAATGAGTAGAAAAAGTCACTTTTCGTCCGATTTGAAATTATAAAATTAAAATACTTCCGACCACTAAAATACGCATGTTTACTAAGTTCCAGTGAAATAATCAATCTACTCAAAAAAATACAGTAAGATAACTTAAAAGGTACTGTATAATAACAGTCGGTTTGAGAAAAAAGAACAGAGAACTTGATTGTTTTATTAGAATAATTTTATAAATCATCAAACTCTTGTATTTCTGATTTCAATTTTTTTAAAATAATCACGATAAAGTTTAAAATTATCATAATAATAGAAATAATTGTAGATATTAACAATACATCATATTTAACAATAGTTACATTTTTATCAGATTTAATTAAATTTAAATCACGCTGTGCATTTTTATAAGATAAATATTGACTATTAAACAATGGTGTATCTTCATTAACTTTACCCCAAGTTGTGCATCCATTTCTCTCAAAATGATATTCAGCTTTTAGAGAATACGTTTTAATATTTTTAAATAATCCGCTAGATGTTTTTTCTGGCACAATTTTAATAGCCTGCCTATTATCTATATATGGTAACCAATCTTCACCCATATATGTCATTTTTCTATTATGTAAATCTTTTTCATTCCACTGGCAAATATTACCGGAACAAACATAGGAATCTTTTATATCATTTGTTGAAACAAACAACATAAATGCAACAATTGAAGAGACAAGAATAAGGAGAAGTATATTTAAAATATCTGATATTTTCATTTTAATCTTTAAAAATTGTTCAATACATTAATCAAATTTATACTCTTTTGCTTGTGTTCTAAGCCAAGCTTTGTATGAATTAATTGTTTTGTATTTATTAGCTTTTTCTTTAAATTCAAGTTGTTTATAATTTTCTTTAATATTTTTAATTTGATTATTGTATGCTTGAGTAGCTATTTTTTCTGCTTGTTCTGCTTGTTCAGTTTTTCCTAATTCGCTGTATAAAGCTGCCTTCAAAAAGTTATCTACGCTTTTATTATTTTGTGAAAATGTTTCTAATGCTTTTTCATATTCATTATTCATAATGTAAATATTTCGCAGTGACAGACTTTGTTTAGTACCTAAAATATCATTTAATTCTTTTGTTTTTTGGTAATTACCTTTAATTGAATACCACATAGCAAGCATTGTTGTTTCCCCGCTATATTTTTTGTATTCACCTTTTAATGCTTTTTCCATATAATTGATAGCTTTGTTCCCATCTTTAATCCCTTGATGAAAAATATCATCAGCATAAATTTCTGCCAGATATTTGTTGCACAACCTTTTTTCATAAGGATTGATTGACAACTTTATTGCATTTTCTAACATTTTAGTATTTTGGTTCGCAAAGCCTAAATATGTATATCTTGACGGAATAAACAAATACATTCCTATTATAAAAATCAATAATAACAAATATGACGACAAACTAAATTTTCTCTTCCTTACTATATGAACCGTTATTAAAACAATTGTACAAATTAAAGACAACATAACAACAACATTAGTTAGCAAAACATATAACAAATTGTCCATTAGAAATTAGCTCCAATCTTTTTGAATAAATAATACAATATTTTTATATAAATATCAATCAGGAGAGTGCAATTTTTGCAGGGATAAATGAATTTTCAAAATACCTATTTTTGTCCTTTCGTGTGATTTAGATTTTGTCGGTATTTGAGGGTAAATTATGACATTTTAAAAGTCTTTTTCCGGACATTTTTGTTACCGAAACTGGACATTTCGGGCTTTTTCATTAAAGTAACTTCCGACCCAATAAAATCACTAAGATTTACTAGAATTAGTGATTTTGCCAACTAAAAATATTTACCCCTTCCAACCAAAAGTCCTGTTAAAAGGTAGTAAAAAAGAGAGTTTCAAAACCCTTAAAACTCTCTTTTAATAAATGGTTGCGGGAGCTGGATTTGAACCAACGACCTTCGGGTTATGAGCCCGACGAGCTACCAGACTGCTCC
>CAMORE010000064.1 GCA_946623365.1 uncultured Acinetobacter sp. | reverse complement strand
GCGTAATTTGAATAATAATAGTTAAAAATAAGTATTGCGATATATGTCAGGTAGTAAAAATTTACAAGTGTTAATATAAAATATACAACAATGTTTTTTCCTGCAAATGCACTTATCATTGATATAAATAAATATGTAATAATAATAAATAAAAATAATCCGATATTTTTAAAAAATTTAAAACTGAATAAATCTCTCAAAGCAAACCACAACCCTTTAAACGGATTTTTGGTTTTGAAAAATATTGCGGGTGCATAAAATAATATTGAAAAATAATTAATAACCATTGCCGCAAATAAAAGAATATTCCAATAACCTATTTTAACTAACTGTTCTTGACTGAGCGATGAGACAAAATCCTTCATAGCTGCAACGCTTGATAGAGCTGAAGAAACTTGCGCGGAAGTTATATTAGGATTTCCTATATAATGTTTGCCTATAAAAAAAGCAACTGCTAATATAACAAACGATAATATTCCGTAAGAAAATAACATTCCCAATATACTCAAAAAATATTCTCCGACACCTGCCGGAAATTCTGACATTAATGATTCTTTTTTGTCCATTTCAGGCTCTTTTACCGCTTGCGTTATCATGAAAAACCATCCCGATAAGAAAGCACAAAGCATTAATATCAGCAATACGAGAGAAAATATTATACCGAACCTGTTTCCGTTTAAAGAAAAAACAGCATAAATATTAGATATAAGCGAAAAAAGAATTAACGGAGTTGCAATAATTAAAAAATCATTTGTAATCTTAAAGCTCTCTTTTATTGTTTTAAACATAATTAATCTACCCCGTAACTCTTTAATAACTAATTAAATATACTACAAATTTATCCTGTGAGCAATTTATTTAATAATTTGTTCTAAATCTTTTTTGGGTGAAGTTAAGACTTTGATATTAAAATGTTTTTTTAAAGATTCAATAATATTCGGATTTATTACTGTTTGGTTCCAAGTTCCGATATAGATATTACTTTGGGTATTATTAAAATTTAGTATTACTGATAGCGTATGCCTGTCACAATACGGGAATAACATTTCTATAGGAATTTTAGTATTATCATGCAAATATTTATAAATCTCAAACAAGGAGAAAATGTCTTCAGAAGAGTGCAAGGATAATCTGTTTTCTTTTTCTTTAATGCAGGACTGAGATATTACAATTATATCTGATGGGATATGTTCATAAAAAGCGTTAAAATATTCTTTTTCTTCCGCAGAATATCCGTTTGATGCTATTATAAGAATTTTTTTCGGATTTATTACTCCGATAGAATTCTGTATTTTTTCAGTTAGAGTTTGGAGTGAATATCCTATTTTTTCTGATGTACATTGTTTTCCTGTTTTAAACCCCCTTGTCTCATTTACAGCCTGAATAACCGGAGAAAAATCGTGATTTGTAATTGGTATCACGCCTTTAGAAGAAGAAAAATCTGTAGTAAAGAGCCTTCCTCTGTATAAGTTTTCTACATTAAAAAGCGAATGTCTGGTTAAAATTATAGGCCCGGGAAATGTTGAAAAATCTAAAAGACAATTTTCCATGCCCTTTCCGTATTGCCCCTTCAAGTTTTTATATTTTTTAAAAAACGGAAATGTGTGCGCAAGAATCATATTATCATGAGTGTAAATATCAATTTCATGATTTTCTAATTTGTCTAAAATCTCCTCCAGTTCTTTTATATTAGAACCCACGACCAAAGCACATTTGCCTCTTGTTGTTGAGAAAGATACTTCTGTTTCCGAAGGCTCTCCGTATTTTTCTATTTGACTTGCTCTTATGTGTTTAATTAAATCACAGTCACATTCGGAAATTTTATATATAAGTTCTTTTAATTCCTCTTTTTCCATTATAGGAGAATTTAAAATGTTAATAGTTTCTAACATTGTTTTAAATTCTTTTTGAGCATTTTTTCCAAAGCTTTCGTAAGTTAAAATGTTAATAGCAATGCTTTTAACGATGATAAAGATTATTCTATAAAAACTTCTAATATCGTCGGTAAAATCTTTTGTTCTTTTATAAAAGGCTTTTTCTCCCAATCTGATATAATCATTAATATTTAATATTCTATCAATAGGGATTTCTAAGTCTAACAATTCTTCTTTTATATTTTCTGCCTTGCATATAGTTTTATATTTTTCAATTATTCGCGGCAGTTCCGTTAAAAATGTTGAATTTATTGTTTCAAAATTATTATTTGAAATTTCATAATTTGAACTTAAAATGGATAATGTATTTAAAATTAAATTTTGTATTTTAACATCACATTGTTCGTATTTATCGAGCTTTAATCCATAATATGCAATTTGCTTGAGATAAATAATAATAATCTCTTGCAAAGAAGATGTAGTAGGATTTATGGAACAAATACCCCTTGAGATACATCGATCATATTGATAATCTATATTAAATTCATTATTCATACTATATATAATATGAACTTTAAAAAATTTTTAAATTACCATATTCGGCTAAATAAACATATTTATTAAAATTGCTAATATTCCGAGAATTAATGAAACAACGGTAAATTCTATTACTATTCTTAACTCACTATGTCCGCATAATTCAAAATGATGGTGAATCGGGGACATTTTAAAAACTCTTTTTCCTGTTAGCTTAAAACTTGTTACCTGAATAATTACAGACAAAGTTTCCATAACAAAAACTCCGCCAAAAATCGCAAGTAACAGCTCAAATCTTCCGAGTACGGCTAATGTTCCTAAAAGTCCTCCCAACGCTAATGAGCCTGTATCACCCATGAAAACTTGTGCTTTTGGTTTGTTGTATTTTAAAAAGCCGAGCAAAGCTCCTACGACTGTTGCTGAAATTATAGCGACATCGTAATGTCCGCCCAACCATGCAAGTATTAAACAAGCTAAAAATGCAGGAATCCCCGTTGATGCCGCAAGACCATCCAACCCATCAGTTAGGTTGTATGCATTTGACGCTCCTGTGATTATAAATACTGCTAAAATAGGATAAAATAAGCCGATATCAAAACTTTTTGAACCGAGTGTTATTACGGTACCATAATGAAGCATTGCGTATATGGTAGGAATTAAAGCAATTAATATTTGTCTTATAAGCTTACCCTTCGGGCTTAATCCCTTATTTTCTTTTCCTTTAATTTTTAAATAATCATCCTGTAATCCTGCAAGTGCCATAAAAATTAATGTAAGTAAAATAATCCACGCAGCGTTATTTACTTGTTGTGCCATATATAAAGTAATTATTGAGGCTAAAATAATTGCAAGAATAATAAATACGCCGCCTGTCGTAGGAGTACCCTGTTTTTTTGCGTGACTTTCGGGTGCCAAATCGAGTACGTATTGTCCTATTGTTTTTTTCTTTAAAAAATCAATATACGGAATTCCAAATAAAAGACAAAGTACCAAACTTAGCAACAGTCCTACTGCAAGCATTATCATAATTATTCTCCTCGAATTTGTTTTTACTTATATTCTATTAAACTATATTTTTGATTTAACTCTGTCAATTAATTTTTGAACACTATCTTTTTCTTCGTCAGGAATATCAAATTCAAGATAGTTTTCAAAATACTCAACTGCGTCAGCAAAATCTTCTCTTGCAAGAAAAAGAATTCCGACTTTTTTATATGCAAGCGTAAATTTATCATTAACTGCTATTGCTTTTAAATAGTTTGAGATTGCTTTGTCTATTTGATTATTAGCTTCATAAGCCTGAGCAAGAGCGTAATACAAAAGTTCATTATTTTGGTTTTGTTCATAAGCAATGACATTTTCAAAATTGTCAATTGCAGACTCATAATCTCCCAATTCAAAATAAACATGTCCTAAATCATAATATGCATCATAGTTTTCAGGCTCTCCATCAAGTACTCTTTCAAGTTCTTCAATAGCGTCATCCCATCTCTGGTCTTCAATATAAACTCTTGCAAGAAGATGAGCGATTGTTAAATTATCTTGTAATTCATAACTGCCTCTTTGCAAAGTTCCTACAGCTGATGATAAATCTCCTGACTTATAATATAAATCTGACAGATTAATGTATGCTTGTGCAAGTTCAGGGTCAAGTTCAATTGCTCTAACATAACACTTCTCTGCGTGGTCAAAATCTCCTTCACAAGAATATGCCACACCCATATTGTTATAAACATCCGCATTATCCGGTTCTGTTTCCAGTACGGAACTAAACGCATCTATTGCTTCTTTATACTTTTTCTCCTGAAAAAGTTTCATTGCTCTATCTATTTTTTCGGACATTATAAATCACCGTCTTTCGTATCTACATTATGAATAATTGTTTTTACATTTCCCTCTGCGGTAAAATCTTTTGGATTCATTGTCATTCTAATTTTATCTGCGATAATATCTTTTTCCTGTTGAATAATTTTTGAACGTCCTATAAAATAAACTTCATTCGGTTTGTTTGTTTTAGCGTCAGGAAATACGCTAACCTTTGGTCCTTGAGCATAATAGTCATCGTACCATATTTTAACATGGCCGCTTCCTATATATGAATTTTGTCTTTTGCTATATTGCTGATAATCGGAGTGAATAGTTAATTTCTTTCCGTCATCTGATATTGCAATTGTTTTTGTATTACCTTCAACGCTCATTTCGTCCGTCTGAGCATTATATACAAAGTGATGTCCTTCTGATTCATTTTGTTCTTGTTTTACTCTTGCATTCCCGAATAAATCAATTTTCTTAACTCCGCCTTTTTCATCTGCAACGATTACAGCTTTATCAGAGTAGGTATCAATGTCTTTATATTTCATAGTAACAGCACCGGTTGCAACCATTACACTGCTATTTGTATCATATTCCTGAACATCCGCATTAATTATGATAATCGGAGTATTTCCCTCGGTAATTATCGATTGAGTTTCTCCTTCAGCTCTGACAACTTTATTAATCAAAGAAACCTGTAAAATATTTGATTTAACTTCTCTCTTTTTATTCCCGTTTATCTCAACGGCAAAAGGTTTATTATAAAAAGTAGCGGTATCCAATTTATTGTTTCGGCGAACTGAAATGTCTGCATTTTGACTTTCTACTGTAAGGTTATCAAGTTTTACCTTTACTCCTCCGTCTAATTTTATTTTATGTTCAGAGTCAGAAAAAACCTGCGTTTTTGATTCTATTTCCAAATCTGATGCAATAACACCAATTCCAACAAGCGTTATTAAGATTCCAAATATTATTAAAAACTTTTTCATTTCAGACCTTTCTTATTTTTTATTGCTATATACTTTTGTTTGAGTTTTTCCCACTATTTTAAATTTATCATAACCAGCGCCAATAATACATTTGTCTGCCGTTGATATCATGTCGTTGTCTTTTTTTATGATAATATTACCGTTAGCAACGGTTTCTTTGTCGCTTCCTGACCAAACCAATTTATCTGCCTTTAAAGAAACTCCGTCTTTTAAAACAATATATGTATTTTCATATAGAGTTATTACTCCGGTTGTTTCATTATAAGTACCTTTTGATGATTGAAAACTCATAGTAACTTCGTTATCTTTATAAAAATTACCGATAACATTATTTAATGTAGCAATGCTGTGGTCATTGCTGTAGTGGCCGGTTTCGCCATATATCTCAAAATATTTTTGTCCTTCTTTTGTTTCTGTAATAATTATACCCAGAGCATCTACTTTTTGTTCATTTTCAGAATTTTTAAGCTGTGCTCTGTTAAAGTTGCCGGTGATTACGCCTGCAGAAATAAAAGCCCATGCCATTACCATCACAACAAAAGTAATGGCAATAATATAAGCTTTTTTCTTCTTATCTGTTGCAATGAATTTAGCATATATCTCTAAAATATATTTTTTAAGATTTTCCATAGGAACATTTTAGCACATAATCACAATATACACCATTTATTACGCTAAATATTTTTGTAATGTAGTTCTGTCAAAAATTTCAATGCTATCTTTCGAATGAATAAATATAAGGCAAGAAATAAGAGTTTTAAATGTTTGAAAATCATCAAATGCAAGTTTTTGTCTTAAATCAGTCATATTATTTGCCATGAATTCTGTTAAAATAACTTTGTCATTATAATAAAGCTCTGACAAAAATTCAAAAGCATCACGAGTTTTGATTCCTTCCAGATATATGGTATCGGGAGATTGGAATTCAATAAATCTGAGAGCTTTATCCATGTTAAATCCTATATTTTCATTAAGTTCGCACTGATTAACACCTTTAAGCTCATATTTTGCAATAGATTCAATTGTCATGATGTTCTTTTTTCCGGAATTAACAGCTTCCATAAGCAAAGAATAAATGATATGAGTCTTTCCGCTTAGAGGAGAGCCGCATACCAAGATTATTCCCGGTTCTTGCAAGGCGTGAGATACTATGCTTACAGACTTATCATCATGAATAATTTTGTTTAAAGTTTGGGGCGGTTTATAAATCTTTAAGGACATTCTTTCCCCCATAATAGTCGGGAAAGATGATACTGATGCTATTAACATTGTATTTTCTACTTTGAAACACAGCTTACCTAGTTGTGGTATCTCACAAACGGATGCATCCAGATTTGACAAAGTTTTTAATTTTGAAACAAATGCAGAATTTAGAATTGCAGGAATAATGCCTTTGTCCAATATTTCTCCATTTTTTTTAAATACAACTTTTAACCCTTCTTCTACCTGTTCAAAATTTAATTCATGAATATCCTCTATAATTGCTTGTTTTAGTATTGCACGTATAACATGCTGCATATGCTCTTCACCGGATTCATCTTTATGAAGTTCTTCCGTCCAGTCAAAATTTTCCGCATCTTCATCGGATAAATTTATGTTATCTACGGTATCTGCAACTTTATAATATTCATCAATTTTTTTCATTATGGATTTTTCTGATGATATAACAGGTTCAATTGAGCATTCTGCAGTTTCAATAATTTTATCAATTGCAAACAAATCTAACGGGTCAGACATTGCTACCGTCAAAACATCTTCTATTTTAAACAGAGGTATAATTTTATACCTTCTTGCATCAGGGAATGATATAAACTTAAAACATTTCGGATCCGGCGTATAGTCTTCTAAATTGACATAGGGTATGTGTAATTTTGATTCCAAAAATTTTAACAGCGTATCTTCATCTATAATACCTGAGTTTATTAATGCTTGTCCGATATTTATATGTTGAACATTAGCAAGCTCTTCAGCTTTTTCTAAAGTTTCATACGCAACAATACCGTCTCTGACTAATTCGTACTTGAGCTTTTCTAATGTTTTATTTGTAATTGTTTCCATAAATAGTCCTAAATCTCAACCTGCAAGTAAATTATACCAAATATTAGAAACTATTTCAAATTAAAAAATCAGTCTTCCTGCTCAATTTCTATGATTTTGTTTTTAATTAAATAAACCAACAATTCAACTCTATTATGCTTGTTAAATTTTTTATAAATCTTTTCTATATATGATTTTACGGTATGTATTGATATGCCGAGTTCTTCAGATATAACACTTTTTTTTATACCTTTCAATAAAAGCAATAAAACTTCAATCTCACGATTTGATAAATTGTTCTTTTTCAGCAATTTCATAATAACATTATAACATATTATCTGAAATATTTTAATATATTTTCAAATTATTAAATTTTGTTACATTTTTATTCCAGTATTTTGCTTAATATGTAAATATAATCAAACTTAGTATATTTGTTGTAAAATGCTTATGTTATGTATGAAGAACTCGAAAATATTTATAAAAAATGTCTGGATTGCCAAAAATGTGGTTTAGGAAAAACTCGTACGAATATTGTGTTTTCAGATGGGATTCCTAATCCTAAACTTATGCTGATAGGAGAAGCTCCGGGATTTTATGAAGATAAGCAAGGAAAACCTTTTGTAGGAAAGGCAGGACAACTACTTGATAAAATTTTTGAATGTGTCGGTTTTTCTCGCCAAAATGACATATACATTTGTAATACAGTAAAATGTCGTCCTCCTGAAAACAGAAATCCTGAACCACAAGAAAAAGAAGCCTGTTGGGAATATTTAAAAGCTCAAATAGACATCATCAAGCCTAAAATTATTCTTTTATGCGGAAATGTAGCAGTTCAATCAATCCTTGGCAATGTCGGAGGCATAACAAAAATTCGCGGTAAATGGTTTAACGGAGATGAAAAAGTACATAATGCAAAATTAATGCCGATATTTCATCCGTCATATTTACTGCGGAATGATTCCAGAGAAAAAGGAAGTCCGAAATGGCTTATGTGGCAAGACATTAAAGAAGTGCGAAAAAAATATGATGAATTGTAATTACTTTAATTAATCTATATAACTGTCTTCTGTGAGTTTTATTCTAAAACGAGAGCCTGAATTAATAACTATGTGTTTCCCTTTTGCAAAGAACGCTGTAACAGGTGATATGATGGTATTTGCACCAAAGCAAAAAGTCCCGTATAAAAGCGGGAAAGGCGATAATATGAATGTAGAACCATCACCTCCAAGATTTATGGTTAATGATAGCATTCTTCCAAATAATGCTCTTCCCCAATTACCTTTTTTCCAAACGGTTTTAAGATAAGTTCTATCACCTTTTATATTGTTTAGAAAAATTATTTTGCCGTTAGCCCTTGTTACATAAGCATTTATAGGGATTGTTGAGCCTTTATATACCATGCTTTTGATTTTTATTACAACCAAACCCCCATTACAAGATATTTGCGGTTGATGTGATTCAACGATTTCTCCCAGAAAAACAGTTGAAGAGGGGAGCGTGTACCCCTTTTTATTTATTACGGATGTGGTTTTGAATTTTACAGTTGTACCTTTTCTTTGCCAATCCGAAATTTTACCTATATTAACAACGTTAAAAGAAGTTCCCTTAGATATTTTTGTATTATTAAAAGCTGTTAATTTTTTTAACGGAGGAGCAGAATACCTTTTTTCGTTTTGACCGGAACTGTTATCAATTTGCAAGTTCTCTGGTAAATCCGGCAGCCCCTCATAATCTTCAGTATTTGTGTCTTTTACAAGCTTGGATGAATTGTAATTCTTTCTAATATCATCATCGACTGTTTCATCAAGGTCAAAAGCTTTGACATGAGATGCCCAAGATATTAGTAGAACAAGTGTAATTGTTACAATTCTTAATGTAAATTTATATTGTTTCATAAGCTCAAAGTCCTATAATACAGAAATCTTTATACCAATTGTAACAAATTTTTAACGAACTAGCAAAAAAGTTTTTGATTTGTTTTATGATAAATGTGTAGGACATAAATTAGATTGGAAACTATGATGAAGATTCATACAACGCAAGATCTAAACTCTTTAGTACAATTACATCAACAAACAACCAACAGTGTATCAAAGGACTTTAGATTAAAAAATTATTCAGAGCAAATGTTAATGCCGAAGTTATCGGCTGAGAGTGCGGATTTTTATAGTTCGTCAATTACGTTTGGAGCAAAGGGTTCAACTATAAAAAACGGTAAAAAAATAATTAAATCTGCGAGTAAAAAGGTTGGGAATATTCATAAAGAGCCCAACCCCGAGCAAAAAAGAGGGGACAAGTTTTTAACTGGTTCCTTTTTTAATGGAACGCTTGATGTTGTAGATTATGAAACGGTTGCAACCGCCCTTGTGGCAGCAGGTGCTTGCGGCGCCAGAGGTGCAACGATTTTAGCAATACCAACTAAGAAAAATAAAGACGATAATACATATGCGGCAGGTCAGGCATGGGCTTCAGGTATCGTGGGTTTTGGTACTGCTTTTGCTCTTACGGCACCGTTTAAAGCCGGTTCTAATTATGTAATGAAAGAAATGAAACAGCACCTTAAAGCAAAAACGTTAGAACGTTTATGGCCGCAAATTGATCTTAAGTCAATAGTTGATGCAAAAGGTTCAAAAGAACCTATAGAAAAATTGTTAGACAAAATGGAATTAAGAAAACCAATAGATGAATGGTTAGATAAGAATGGCAACAAATTTGTAGAAGAAATGAAGGATTGCGATAAGCTTCCGGAATTAATGAATTTGGCAGATGTATCAGAAAAAACCTTTAGTAAGATTTTACTCAAAGATAAAGCCGGTGTTAACTGGGCTTCTCAGAAAGGAAAATCATTCAATGATGTAGTTTTAGAAGACGGCAAAAAATTATATGACGAAATAGACATGTCAAACTTAGGTATTGTTGTTCAGGAAGAAGGCAATAAACCGGTTCAGATTATGCTTAAGGACATTGACAGAAACTTCTTTGAAAATATGATAGCTCAGGCTAAAAAAGAAGGTAATCATTGGGGAGATTTAAATATTAATTCTGTTTATGATTCAAATGGTGTAGTTGATTTCAGACATTGGAAGGATGCAAAAGGAAATCAGTGGAAACTTAATTTAGATGAAATTGGTGTATCATCTCCTTATGAAACAGCTGAATACAGACCACGTATATCCGGTAAAGACCGTCTTGATCCAAAAGAAAAAATAATGAAAAAAGTTACTTACCAAAAGAACGGTAAAAACGGAAAATTAGGAACAGAAATAAATAATGAGATGGTTGTAGCTGATGCGGCAAATGACGGATTATTTAAACTTTTGACTTGGGGACCGGATTTATTATTTAGAGTTCCTGTTGCAGCAACGACAATTGCAATCATACCTTGGTTATTAAATAATGTATTTAATTTACATAAGTCAACAGATAAGAAGCATAAAAATAAAATACAAAAAATAAATGCAGAACCAATAAATACTGATAACAAGCAAGCACAAGCAGTAGCTTTTAAAGGCAAGGGCGCAAGTGCAGATAAAGCAAAAGAAAGCTTTTTTAAGAGAATTTTAAAACCGTTCGCAAAAAAATTCGGTGAATTATACGGAAAACCTCTTATAGAAAATGAAAAAGTACATAAGGCTTCTGCTTGGTTATCAAGATTACCCGGTAATGTTACACAGCACATGACAGCATTTGGTTCATTAATTACAAGTGGTGTATATGTTCAGCAGACTCTAACAAATAAGGATTTGGACCCTGAAAGAAGAAGAACACTCTCTGTTAACCAGGGCTTATGTTTTATCGTTCCGACTCTTGCAGCATATACGGTAGATAAATTAATTAACGGCTGGGTAAAAAGTAAAGGTTACAGGTATTCAGGATTAAATGAACGAAAAATTGATATTGATAAAATAGAAGGAAAAACTGCAGAAAAAGTTGCAGAAGAAGCAAAAGTTCTTGCTAAGAAAATTAAAGGCATAAGAACATTATCATCAATTACTATATTTGCATTCATCTACCGATATGCAACTCCGGTTCTTATAACACCTCTTGCAAATAGAATAGGTGACAGATGGAATGCAAAAATTGCTGCAAAAAAAGCACAAACAGTTGAAATGAATTCACAAGTGGATGAAAATGAACAATCTGTTGCGAAAGAAGTTTCAATTGCACCAAATAAAGCAAAAGAAACTCAAAAAGTAGCATAAACA